>NZ_JBEPDB010000018.1:0-119001 GCF_040300025.1 Dactylosporangium sp. NPDC000555
CGCGGAGTAGGCCGGGGCCGAGGGCGGCGGCGCCGGGTAGGCCTGCACGGAAGCCGGCGGTGCGTGCATCTCCGGCCCGCGCTGCTGCGGAATCACCACCGCCGGAGTCGTCGGCGGCTCGCCGGCGACGACCACGCCCGGCGACACCACCGGTGCGGCCGAAGGCGCGGCGGGACCCGGACCGGCCGGCACCGTCGGCTCGTCCGAGCCCGGCGCGGCCGGAGCGCCCACCGGCTCGGTGTTCTCCCCGTGATACACGCAGGCACCGTACTGGATACGAGCCGTCCTCGGGTATCGCCGGACCGGCCAGGCCGGTGCTCCGCCGCCGGACGTGACACGCATCATAGGAGGCCACGGACGTGCCGGGCCGGCCCGGATCGCGCCCGTAGTGTCGCGGCCATGCTCCGCGGCCTGGACGCCCTCGTCTTCGACTTCGACGGCTTGCTCATGGACACGGAGTCCACGCTGCTGGAGTGCTGGCGGGCCGAGTGGCGCCACCACGGCCTGCGGCTGGACGAGACCAGGTTCTTCGCCGATCACGGCGGCGACGTCACCGAGCAGCGCTACGCCGAGCTCGCGGCCGCGGTCGGCCCCGGGTACGACCGCGCCACCAGCCACGCCCGCCGGGTCGCCTACCGCGACGCCCTGCACGCCGGGCTGGGCCTGGCGCCCGGGATCCGCGACTGGCTCGACCAGGCCGGCGGCCTGGGCCTGCGGCTGGCCGTGGCCAGCAGTTCGCCGCGCTCGTGGGTGGAGGACCACCTGGCCCGCACGGGCGACCTGGACCGCTTCACGGCTGCCGCGTACGGCGACGAGGTCGCCGGCCACAAGCCCGACCCGGCCGTGTACCTGCTCGCCCTGCACCGCCTCGGCGTCGCGCCGGACCGCGCGGCGGCGTTCGAGGACACCCCGCACGGCGTGGCCGCGGCGAGGGCGGCGGGCCTGCGCTGCGTCGCGATCCCCAACCGGTACGCCGACCCGTCCCGCTTCGCCGCGGCCGATCTGTTCCTGCGCGCGGCCGTGGACGCCCCGCTGGCGAAGGTCCTCAGCGCGCTGGCGTGAGCGCCCGCGGTCCGCCGGCCGGGACGTCGCCGGCAGCGTGATCCGGTGGTCAGCTCGTCGGCGAGCCGCTCCTTGACCTGTCCTCCGCGGCTTCGCGCACCGCGTGGCCGATCTCGGTGCGGTAGGCGGCGTAGGCGGCCAGGCCGCGCAGTTCGTCGGGCTCCACGCCGGCGCGCGGCAGATCGATGTCGCGGTCCAGCGCGATGCGCCCGGGCCGGCTCGTCAGCACGATCACGCGACTGCCGAGATACACGGCCTCGTCCACGCTGTGCGTGACGAACACGCAGGTCCGCCCGGTCTCCGCGCTCACCCGCCGCAGATCCTCCTGGAGGTGTTCGCGGGTCAGGGCGTCCAGGGCCGCGAACGGTTCGTCCAGCAGGAGCAGCGGATTCGGTACGGCGAGTGCGCGCGCGATGGCCACCCGCTGCTGCTGGCCGCCGGAGATCTGCCAGGTCCGGCGCCCGGCGACGTCGTGCAGCCCGACCCGGGCCAGCAGCTGCGCCACCCGCTCCGCCCGCTCCTGGCGCGGCACCCCGGCATAGCGCAGCGCCAGCTCCACGTTGCCGCCGACCGTCTTCCAGGGCAGCAGCCGCGGCGCCTGGAACACCAGTCCGGCGCCTCGGCCCGGCACGGGCTCGGCCCCGGCGACCCGGACGGATCCGGCGGCCGGCCGCTCGAACCCGGCGATCAGCCGCAGCAGGGTGCTCTTGCCGCAGCCGGATGCGCCGACGAGTACCAGGAAGGAACCGGACGGCACCTGCAAGTGGGCCTGGTCGCGGGCCGGGACCGGGTGCCCGCTGCCGGTACGATGCCGCGATGCCTTTCCGGTTCGCGGTGGACCTCGGCACCTCCAACACCGTCGCGGTCGTCGACCGCGGCGACGGCACGCCCCGCCCGCTGCTGTTCGACGGCAGCCCGCTGCTGCCCTCAGCGGTCTTCGCCGATGCCGCCGGCGCGCTGCTCGTCGGCCGTGACGCCGAGCGGCACATGTTGACCGACGCCGCGCGGTACGAGCCGAACCCCAAGGGCCGCGTCGACGAGGGCGTGATCCTGCTCGGCGACCGGGAGCTGCCCGTCGCCGAACTGCTCGCCGCCGTGCTGCGCCGGGCCGCCGCCGAGGCCGCCCAGACCGGTGTGCCCGTGCCCGGCGCGACCGTCCTCACCTGCCCCGTCGACTGGGGCAACACCCGCCGGGCGGTGCTGCTGGACGCCGCCGCGCGCGCCGGGCTCGGCCGGGTCGCGCTGGTGGACGAGCCGGTCTCCGCCGCGACGTACTGCGTGCGCGCCCTCGGCGGACGCCTGGCCCCCGGCCGCTGCGCGGTGGTCTTCGACTTCGGCGGCGGAACGCTCGACGTGACCGTCGTCGAGGCGCCCGGCCCGGCGCCCGCGGGCCTGCGCGTGCTGGCCACCGGCGGACTGGCCGACCTCGGCGGCACCGACGTCGACGCGGCGCTCGTGGGCCACCTCGGCCACCTGGTCGCCGCCGCCGACCCGGAGCTCTGGCGGCGGCTCGCCGCGCCGCGGACCGTGGCCGAGTTCCGTGACCGGCGCACGTTCTGGTCCGAGGTACGCCAGGCCAAGGAGATGCTGTCCCGGGCGTCCTCGGCGCCGATCCACGTGCCCGGCAGCGACCGCGCCACGCACCTGACCCGCGACGAGCTCGACCGCATCGCCGGCCCGCTCGTCGACCGCGCCGTCGACGAGACGCGCCGGGTCCTGCAGCGTTCGGGGGTATCGCCCGCGCGGCTGGACGCGATCGTGCTCGTCGGCGGCTCCAGCCGGCTGCCGCTGGTGGCGAGCCGGCTGCACGCCCGGTTCGGCCTCGCCCCGGTCGTGCCCGAGCAGCCCGAGCTCCCGGTCGCCTTCGGTGCCCTGCTGCTCGCCAACGGCAATGACGGCGGGGCCGGCGCGGTGCCGTCCCCGACTGCGGACCGCACGTGGACCGGCACCATCCACGGCGGTACACCCTCCCCGCCGGCCGCCGTCTCGACACCGCCCGGCGGCTTCCCGGCCACGTCCGCGGCTCCGGTCAGTGCTCTTCCGGTCAGTGCCCTTCCGGTGCAGGCCGCCGCGCCCGTGAGTGCGTTGCCCGTGGCGCCGGTCAGCGCTCAGCCCGGCGCCGCACCACCGCGGCGGGCGTCACGGCCGTCGGTCGTCATCGGGCCGGGCGTGACGCTGCAGGGCAACGTGGCCGTGTACGGCGACGCCGACCTCATGCCCGACGATGACGACGAGCCGCGGCGCGGTTCGGCCGGCCCGCACGAGCCATCCGCGCCACCCGAGCCGCGCGGGTCGCGCCGCCGTCGAGGCGGGGGGATGCTGCGCCGGCTGCGCTTCGCCGCGCTGCCGCTGCTGCCGTGGGTGCTCATCATGACGCTGACGCCCTGGGGTCGCGGCCTGTTCAACGACGGCAAGGCGAAGGTCGAGAGCCTGTTCGGCGTCGCGCCGTCGCCGAGCGTCACCACGCCGGCGCCGGCCGACGGCCCGCCCGCGAGCCCCGCGCCCTCCGCGAGCGCCCCGCCGGCGACGGCACTGCTCCAGCCGAACAGCGGCCGGGCCGGCGCCGCGGTGAGGCTGACCGCGAGCGGGTTCGGGCCGGGGGAGCGGATCGAGGTGCGCGCCGGCACCAGGACACTGACCACGCTCACCGCCGACGAGCGGGGCGGAGTCGAGGAGAGCGTGACGGTGGCCGCCGCCGGGACCAAGGCCGGCACGTCGGTCGTGGTCCAACTCGTCGGCAAGACGAGCCACCGCTCCGCGACCGCCTCCTATCGGGTGGCCTGACCGCCGGATGGCGCGCGATACTGGCCGGGTGCGTTTCCGACACCGCGCCGAGATCTGGCGCGACTTCCCCGATCTCGTCCCGGGCGTGCTGTACCTGGAGGGTGTCACCCCCGATGCCGACGTGAGCCGCGGCGTCGCCGCCCACACCGCGGCAGCGCTCGAGCGGCTCGCCGGCGGCGGGGAGAGCGCGATGCCCGAGATCCAGGCCTGGCGGCGGGCGTTCGCGGCGCAGGGCGTGCGGCCCACGCAGTACCGCTGCGCCTCGGAGTCCCTCCTGCGCCGCCTGCGCCGCGAGGGTGCCATGCCGAGCCTGCACCCGCTGGTGGACCTGTGCAACGCGGTGTCGATGGCGTACGCCGTCCCGATCGCCACGCTGGACGTCGACCGCGTGGACGGGGACCTCGAGGTCGGCTACGCGGCCGGCACCGAGACGTATGAGACGTTCGCCGGCACCGTCGAGCACCCCGACCCGCGCGAGGTCGTCTACGCCGACGGTGCCAGGTTCGCGCACGCCCGCCGCTGGACCAACCGGCAGAGCGGCCGCTCCGCGATCCGGCCGGAGACGACGCGGACGCTGATCGTGGCCGAGGCGCTGCACGAGACGGCCGGATCCGACGTACCGAAGCTGGTCGAGGCCCTGGCCGAGGCGCTGCGGGAGGCGTGGGGCGCGACCCCGGCGACGGCGATGCTCACCGCCGAGCACCCGGAGATCCAGGTGGTCTAGATCCCCTGGTCCTCGCGAGGACCAGGGGAGCCGGCGATAGGGAACGCTCAGGTGGCGGCGATGGCGCCGGTCCACAGCAGGCCGACGATGACGCCGCCGACCGCGACCCGGTAGTACACGAACGCGCCGATCGAGTGGCCGGCGACGAACTTCAGCAGCCAGGCGATGCTGGCGTACGCCACGACGAAGCTCACCGCCGTGCCGACCGCGGTGGACACCCACCCGACCGTCGCGGCGATCTCGTCGGCCCGCTGCACGCCCTCGAGCACGCCGGCCGCGGAGAGCGCGGGGATGCCCAGGAAGAACGACAGCCGGGTGGCGGTCACCCGGTCGAGGTTGCGCAGCAGGCCGGCGCTGATCGTGGCGCCGGAGCGGGACACGCCCGGCACCAGCGCGATGCACTGCGCCAGACCGACGAGCAGCGCGTCCTTCCAGCCCACGTCGGCCTCGCCGCGCTTCTGCCGGCCCAGGTACTCGGACAGGACCATGACCACGCTCCACACCACCAGCGCTCCGGCCACGAACCACAGGCTGCGCAGCGCGCCCTCGATGAGGTCCTTGAACACCAGGCCGATGACGGCGATCGGCACCGAGCCGACGATGACGTTGACCGCCATCCGCCAGTCCTGGTGCCGGCGGCCCTCGGCGCTGCGCAGCCCGCGGAACAGGCCCGCGATGAACCGGATGATGTCCTTGCGGAAGTAGATGATCGCGGCGATGATCGCGCCGACCTGGATGACCGCGGTGAACGCCGTGACACCCTTGTCGTCGATCGGAATGCCCATCAGTTTCTCGGTGATGGTCAGATGACCGGTCGAGGACACGGGGAGGAACTCCGTCACGCCCTCCACGACGCCCAGCACGATCGCTTCCCAGATCTGCAACGCCCGTTCCTCCTCGCCGTGCCCGACACGCCGCAGGCGAACATACCGGACGGAGTCGAGCGCTACTGCGGCGGCGCGGCGTCGCGGTGGTGCCGGTTTGCGTGTCCCTCGCGCAGCTCGGCGCGCAGCTCGGCCAGGTGCGCGGTGTCCTCCGGCAGGTCGAGGCGATCCAGCAGCTCCAGGGCCGGGGTGATCTCCAGCGAGCCGTAGACGTCGTGGTAGCTGTACAGCAGGCCGTTGAACACCGCCGGGCGCAGCTTCGGCACCTCCACGGCCGCGGTGTACACGGCGTGCTTGAGCTTCCACGGCACCGGCCCGCTGACCTTGAGCACCGCGGCCGCGCGCCGCAGCAGCCCGTCGCCGGCCTCCGGCAGCCGCGGTACGTCGTTGGCGAGCACCTCCGCGAACGCGTGCTCGACGGTGGCGATGTCCTCGAACCAGTCGACCCACAGCGAGTACAGCACGGCCTCGCTCGGCATCGGCTGCTCCAGATGATCGCGGATCGCCTGCCAGTGCGTCGCCCGGAGCACGTCGTCGTTCGCCGCGTTGACGAACCAGCGCAGCTCGACCGTCACCCAATAGGTGTCGAGCAGCTCGAGCAGGCCCAGGCCGAGCTCCAGCCGGTCGGCCGGGTCGAGCTCGGCGTCGTTGCGGATCTCGGGCATGATCGCGCGGGCGGCGTCGTCGGGGTCACCTTCCGTGGTCAGGTCGTGCGCGGCCAGCCACTGCCGGGTGCGTTCGCTTCGTGCGGTTTCCACGATCGACAAGTATCGCCGGTTCGCGGATTTCCCGCGCGGCTGCGCGGACCGCCGGCGTCAGAGGGGCTGGACGCCGACGGGGAGCGAACCGTGCGCGGCGTGGTCGAGCAGCATGGCGCGCATCTCCCGCGCGGCGTGCGGCAGGACCGACTCGCGGCGCTGGGCGAGGGCGATCGTGCGGTGCACCCCCGGCGCGACCAGCGGGGCCGCGCGCAGCAGCGGCCGGTTGACCAGGGCCATGCTCGGCACCAGCGCCACACCCAGGCCGGCCTCGACGAACGCGAGCACCGCGTCCATCTCGCCGCCCTCGACGGCGTACCGCGGCGTGAACCCGGCGCGGCGGCACGCCTCCAGGGTGGCGTCGCGCAGGTCGTACCCGGTGCGGAACATGACCAGCGGGGTGTCGCGCAGGTCGGCGAGGGAGATGCGCTCGGACAGCGGCGAGACCGAGGCGACCACGAGGCTCTCCCGCAGCAGCGGCACCGTCTCGAGGGCCGGGTCGGTGCCGCGCGCCGGCTCGACGATCAGTGCCAGGTCCAGCGAGTGCGCGACCAGGTCGGCCACCAGGTCCTGCGAGCCGCCCTCGTCGACGTGCAGCTCGATGTCCGGGTGCCGCGCGTGGAACTCGCGCAGCACCACCGGTACCAGCGACGTGCAGAGACTCGGCGTCGCGCCCAGGCGCACCCGGCCACGGCGCAGGCCGACCACTTCCTGGACCGCGTCGCGGGCGCTGTCGGCGTCGGCGACGACCCGGCGGGCGAGCGGCAGCAGCGTCTCGCCGGCGGTCGTGAGGAGCACGCCGCCGCGGGACCGGTCGAACAGCGGGGCGCCGAGCGCGTGCTCCAGGGTGTGAATTTGTTTACTCAGTGTAGGTTGGCTCACACCGAGTCGCTCTGCCGCCCGGGTGAAATGTCGTACTTCGGCGACAGTTACGAAGTATCGAAGCTGTTGCAACTGCACTCTCATAGCCTATGGCTATTGTGGCTGCGGCCTTCATGCATTGGACGAATCGAGCCGGACCGACCTAGCGTCGGCGGGTGTGGCGGTAATAACGGCAGAACGGACGAATCCGGCAACCCGGAGGAAGAAGACCTCGTCCGTCGCCCTGAAGATGCTCATGGCGGGCACCGGCATCCTTCTGGTGCTGTTCCTGTTCGCGCACATGGCCGGCAACCTCAAGATCTTCGTCGGCGAGGACGCGTTCGACCACTACGGACAGTGGCTGCGTGATCTCGGCGCGCCCCTGCTGCCGCGCACCGGGTTCCTCTGGCTGCAGCGCGCCGGGCTCACCGTCGCGGTGCTCGCGCACATCTTCGCAGCCGTCCTGCTGGCCCGCCGGGCCCGCGCCGCCCGCCCGGTCCGCTACGCGCACCGGCCCAAGGTGCAGGGCAGCTACGCGGCGCGCACCATGCGCTGGGGCGGCGTCATCATCCTGCTGTTCGTCGTCTTCCACATCCTCGACCTGACCACGGGCACGGTGAACCCGGTCGGCGACAAGGAGCACCCCTTCGCCAACGTGGTCGCCGACTTCGCGCCGTCGCGCTGGTACGTGACGCTGTTCTACACCCTGGCGATCGTGGCGGTCGGGTTCCACCTGCGCCACGGGATCTTCTCCGCGCTGCGCACCCTCGGCCAGCAGTCCCCGCGCGGGGAGCGGCGGGCCCAGGCCGTGGCCCTCGCGCTGTCGGTCGTGCTGGTCGCCGGCTACCTCTCCGTGCCGTTCGCCGTTCTCACCGGGTTGGTGAAGTGACATGACGTACTGGATCGAAGGCGACCCCGTCGCGGACCAGGCGGCCCCTGACGGGCCCGTCGAGACCCGCTGGGAGCGGCGGCAGTTCTCCGCCAAGCTGGTCAACCCGGCCAACAAGCGCAAGCTGACCGTCATCGTCGTGGGCACCGGCCTGGCCGGCGGGTCCGCGGCCGCCACGCTGGCCGAGGCCGGTTACAAGATCCGTTCGTACTGCTACCAGGACAGCCCCCGCCGCGCGCACTCGATCGCGGCGCAGGGCGGGATCAACGCCGCCAAGAACTACCGCAACGACGGCGACTCCGTGTACCGGCTCTTCTACGACACGGTGAAGGGCGGCGACTTCCGCGCCCGCGAGTCCAACGTGTACCGCCTTGCCCAGGTGTCGGTGAACATCATCGACCAGTGCGTGGCGCAGGGCGTGCCGTTCGCCCGCGAGTACGGCGGCCTGCTCGACAACCGCTCCTTCGGCGGCACCCAGGTCTCGCGCACCTTCTACGCCCGGGGCCAGACGGGCCAGCAGCTGCTGCTCGGCGCGTACCAGGCCCTGGAGCGGCAGGTCGCGGCCGGCAACGTGGAGATGAACGCCCGCCACGAGATGCTCGAACTGATCGTGGTGGACGGCCGGGCCCGCGGCATCGTCGTGCGTGACCTGGTCACCGGCGAGATCACCACCGACTTCGCCGACGCGGTCGTGCTCGCCTCCGGCGGCTACGGCAACGTGTTCTTCCTGTCGACCAACGCCAAGGGCTGCAACGTCACCGCGTCGTGGCGGGCGCACCGCCAGGGCGCGCTGTTCGCCAACCCGTGCTACACGCAGATCCACCCGACCTGCATCCCCGAGTCCGGCACGCACCAGAGCAAGCTCACGCTGATGAGCGAGTCGCTGCGCAACGACGGCCGGGTGTGGGTGCCGGTGCGGGCCGGCGACGACCGCGCCCCGGCCGACATCCCCGAGGACGAGCGCGACTACTACCTCGAGCGCATCTACCCGTCGTTCGGCAACCTGGTGCCGCGCGACATCGCCTCCCGCGCCGCCAAGAACGTCTGCGACGAGGGCCGGGGCGTCGGCCCCGGCGGACTCGGGGTGTACCTCGACTTCGCCGACGCGATCGCGCGCCTGGGCCGCCCGGCGGTCGAGGCCAAGTACGGCAACCTGTTCGAGATGTACGAGCGGATCACCGGCGACGACCCGTACGTCACCCCGATGCGCATCTACCCCGCCGTGCACTACACGATGGGCGGCCTGTGGGTCGACTACGACCTGCAGTCCAACATCCCCGGGCTGTTCGTCATCGGCGAGGCCAACTTCTCCGACCACGGCGCCAACCGGCTCGGCGCGTCCGCGCTCATGCAGGGCCTCGCCGACGGGTACTTCGTGCTGCCCAACACCATCAACGACTACCTGGCGGCCGGCCCCTTCCCGAAGGTCTCCGACACCGACGAGGCCGTCGTCGCGGCGCGCGGCGCGGTCGAGGAGCGCATCGCGAAGCTGCTGTCGATCGACGGCGACCGCACCGTCGACTCGTTCCACCGCGAGCTCGGCCACATTATGTGGGAGTACTGCGGCATGGAGCGCACCGAGGCGGGCCTGACGAAGGCCGTCTCGCTGATCCGGGCGCTGCGCGAGGAGTTCTGGACCCGGGTCAAGGTGCCCGGCGCCGGCGAGCAGCTCAACCAGAACCTCGAGCGCGCCGGCCGCGTCGCCGACTTCTTCGAGCTGGCCGAGCTCATGTGCGTCGACGCCCTGCACCGCGCCGAGTCGTGCGGCGGGCACTTCCGCGGCGAGAGCCAGACGCCCGACGGCGAGGCGCTGCGCCACGACGACGAGTTCTCCTACGTCGCGGCCTGGGAGTTCGCCGGCACCGGCGAGCCGCCCGTGCTGCACAAGGAGACGCTCGAGTTCGAATACGTCCACCCGACCCAGCGGAGCTACAAATAATGAACATCAAGCTGCGCGTGTGGCGCCAGGCGGGCCCGGCCGACCGTGGCCGCATGGTGACGTACGAGGTCGAGGACATCTCGCCGGACGCCTCGTTCCTGGAGATGCTCGACGTGCTCAACGAGCGCCTCATCCTGCGGGGCGAGGAGCCGATCGCGTTCGACCACGACTGCCGCGAGGGCATCTGCGGCATGTGCGGCATGATGATCAACGGCGTGGCGCACGGCCCGCTGAAGGCCACCACGACCTGCCAGCTGCACATGCGCCACTTCAAGGACGGCGAGACGATCGACGTCGAGCCGTGGCGGGCGGCGGCGTTCCCGGTCGTGCGCGACCTCGTCGTGGACCGCGGCGCGTTCGACTCGATCATCCAGTCCGGCGGCTACATCACCGCGCCCACGGGCGCGGCGCCGGACGCGCACGCCACCCCGGTCCCGAAGGCGGACGCCGACGCGGCGTTCGAGGCCGCCACCTGTATCGGCTGCGGCGCCTGCGTCGCCGCCTGCCCGAACGGCTCGGCGATGCTGTTCACCGCCGCCAAGGTCGGCCACCTCGGCCTGCTCCCACAGGGCCAGCCCGAGCGCGACCCCCGGGTGCTGAACATGGTCGCGGCGCACGACGAGGCCGGCTTCGGCGGCTGCACCAACACCGGCGAGTGCACCACGGTCTGCCCCAAGGGCATCCCGCTCACCCTGATCGGGAGACTGAACAGCGACTACCGCAAGGCGTCGACCGGCCGCCGCGGCTAGAGTACCGACTCATGCATCTGTCGGAGCTCGCCGGGCGGCGGGTGGCCGTGTGGGGCACGGGCCGGGAGGGCGTCGCCGCGATCGAGGCGATCACCCCTGTCGGCCCGGCCTCGCTGGTCGTCGTGCAGGACAAGACCACCTTCCTGGCCGCGAAGTGGGAGGGGCGGCTCGCCGAGCTGGCCCCGCTGCACGAGGGCGAGGCCATGGGCCCGGCCCTGGAGGGCGTCGAGGTCCTCGTGCGCTCGCCGGGCGTCGGCGAGTCCAACCCGTGGATCCAGCAGCTGCGCCGCCGCGGGGTTGCCATCACCGGCGGTACGTCGCTGTGGATGGCCGACCACGCCAAGCACACGATCGGCGTGACCGGCAGCAAGGGCAAGAGCACCACCACCACGCTGATCTCGCACCTGCTCACCGCGACCGGCCGCCCGAACGAGCTCGGCGGCAACATCGGCATCGCCGTGCTGTCGCTGCCGCCGGCCGAGCGCTACGTGCTCGAGCTGTCCATGTATCAGTGCGCCGACCTGCAGGACTCGCCCCGCGTCGCCGTGCTCACCTCGCTGTTCGAGGAGCACCTGGACTGGACCCGCGACGGGCTGCCGTCGCAGTACTACGCCCACAAGCTCAACCTCGCCGAGCACGGCCCGGAGTCGGTGGTCTACAACGCCACCGACCCGACCCTCGCCGCGGAGCTGGCCGCCCGCCCCGGCCTGCCGCTCGTCCCGGCCGCCACCGAGGACTCCTTCCACGTCGTGGACGGATGGGTGGTTCTCGGTGGCGACCGGCTCTTCCCACGCGACGCGTTTCCCCTCCGCGGCCGCCACAACGCCGGCAACCTGTGCGTGGCCCTCGCCGCGCTGCAGGCCGCCGGCGTCGATGTCGCTGGCGAGCGCGAGGCGATCGAGGCCGGGCTGCGCTCCTACACGCCGCTGCCGCACCGGCTCACCCCGATCGCGGACCCCTCGGGTGTGGAGTTCGTGAACGACTCGCTCTCCACCGCGCCGCAGACCACGATCCACGCCGTCGAGGCCTACGCGGGCCGCCCCCTGGCCGTCATCGTCGGCGGCCAGGACCGCGGCATCGACTACACGCCGCTGCGGGACTACCTGCGCGACAAGGCGGTGGAGCTCACCCTCGTCGCGGTGCCCGACAGCGGCGAGCACATCCTCGACGTGGTCGGCGACCTGCCCACCGTGCGCCGGGTGGTGGCCGCCGACCTGCCGGACGCGGTCCGCCTGTCCCGCGAGATCGTCCCGCCCGGCGGCGTGGTGCTGCTCTCGCCCGCGGCCCCCAGCTACGGCCGGTACGACAACTACGAGGCCCGCGCGAAGGCCTTCATCGCCGCGATCGAGGCGACGCGCGCCTCCTGAGCTCTTCTCGATCATCCGGTCGGCTCCAGGTGCGGGTCGCCCGGCAGCCACGCCGCCTCGGCAAGAGCGCGCCCGGCGGCGTCCGCGTACGTCGCCGCAGCCAGCCACGCCTGCGCGAACGCGGTGCCGTCGTCGTCGGCCAGCCGCCCGAACGCGTCCCGCGGCCGGTCCGCGGCCGCGCGGGCGAGCCGGTCCAGCAGGTCCGCGCCGGTGTCCAGCCGGGCCCACCGCAGCCGGGCCGCGTCCGAGGCCCCCCGCCCGTTCGGGAACGTCAGCATGACCCGCCCACCCGAGACCGCCCGCTCCACCTGCGCGGTCAGCATGTGCAGCGCCGCATCGTGTACCGCGGGCCGCCATCCCCCGTCCGCACCACCGCCCACGGCTCCGGCCGCCCCCGTGACCTCGTCCTTGCCGCCGCCCACGGACTCGGCCGGCCCCGCGACCTCGTCCTGGCCGCCGCGCGCTGCGTCCTTCGCCGTCGCCACGGGCTCGTCCTGGCCGCCGCGCGCCGGGTCCCTCGCCGTCGTTGTGACCTCGTCCTGGCCGTCGCGCGCTGGGTCGTTCGCCGTCGCCGCGGGCTCGTCCTGGCCGCCGCGCGCCGGGTCGTTCGCCGGGTCCGGCTGGGGGAGCTGGCTGCGGTGCAGTCGGTCGAACGCCAGGTCGGCATGCCCGTCGAACGGTGCCGGTAGATGCCACGCCGCGCCCGGCGGCGGCGCGACCGCGAGCGGCAGGACCGTCCCCGGCCGCCCCGGGTCGGGCCGCGCGATCAGCAGCAGCTCGAGCCCCTCCGCACGGCCGAGCACGCGCAGGTTCTCCCGGTACCCCAGCGCCGGATGCTCCACCGCCACCCGCAGGCTCAGCGGCAAGCCATCGGGAGTCTCGGCGAGGACCGCGTCGCCGTCGCGTCCGCGCAGCGTCACCCGCAGGAACAGCAGGTCGGCGCCCGCCGGACGGTCGGTCACCGGCACCGCCAGAGCCTCGAACGCCCGGTGCACCTGCGCGGCGACCGGCTCCGCCCACAGCCCGGCCAGCGGCTCCTCGTGCCACGCCGCCCCGGACGCGGTCACGGCCCGCACGCCCCGCCCCGCGCCCAGCTGCCGGGTGCCCGCCGCAGTCGCCCCCGACACGACCAGACCCGCCCGGGTCAGCCGGCGGTGGGTGAGCGCGGTCTCGCCCATCGCGATGGTGGCGTCGCCCGCCCGCGCGGCCCGCCGTGCGTCACCCGGCATGACGTCGGCGACCATCCACAGCCGCCCCCGCCGGTCCGCCGCGTACGTCACCACGCCCGCGTGTCCCGTCCCCGCCAGCACCGCGGTCGTGCACAGGCCGTAGAGCCGCAGGCTGCCCTCCAGGTGGTACTGCCGGCGCGCGCTGCCCAGCAGCTCCTCCCCGCCGGGTCCGGGTTGGCCACCGCGAGGCCGTGCCGAGCCAGGCTGGGCGGCAGCGGTGCCGCCCGGCCAGGTGCGCAGCCGATGCACGACGCCGAGCAGCTCGCGTAGCGCCTCGCTCAGATCGCCGAGCCGGTAGTTCGCGTCCCCGCCCCGGCCCGCCTGCAGCAGCGTGGCCACGACCCGCGCCGAGGCCGCCGCCCGGTAGACCTTGCACGCCTGCGCCTCGTGCGCCGCCCGCAGCAGCGCGGCCCGTGTGACCGTGCCGGACCCGGTGGTCCCGCCCGCGAGCACCGCGACAGCCGCCCGCCAGAGCTGTGCCACCGCTGCGGCCTGCTGCGCGGTGAGCACCACGGCGTCCTCCTCCGGCACCGCGACCTCGACATCGCCGCCGCTGTCCCGCACCGCGCCGCGCCCGTCCTGCGCCGGGTTCCCGTCGCCCCGTGCCGGTGTCCCGTTCCCCCGAGCCGAGATTTCCTCGTCCTTCGCCGGGGCTTCTTCGTTCCGCGCCGCGATTTCGTTGCCCTGATCCTGGGGTTCGTCGTCTTCTGCCGGGGCGTCGCCGTCGTGGACCGGGGCCAGGGACAGCACGGCCGCGCGGTGCAGGCAGTTCGGGGCGAGCAGGCAGGTGCACGTGACGGCGTCCGGTGCGCGGACCACGCCGCCGTCGGTCGTCAGGGTCACCGTCGTCGCGTCGTCGATGGCCACCGTGTGCTGGTCGCCGTCGCGCGTCACCGTCCGGCCGGCGAGCTTCGCCGCGGCGTCGTCGAGCTTCTTGCGCAGCCGGGCCGGCAGCGCGTCGAGCGCCGCGAGCAGCACCGGCGTCTCGATCGGCGGCAGGGAACCGTTCATGTGCGCACCTTCTCCGCGACCCAGCGGGCCAGTTCCATGGGGCTCAGCGCGGCCACCGGCATCCCGGCCGCCACGAGCTGCGAGGCGATCGGCACCGAGTACCGCGGCCGGCCCGAGTCGTCGAGGCTCGCACACCCGAGCACCGTCACGCCCGACTCGACGAGCGCACGCGTCTCGGCGAGGAGGCCTCCGAGCGGGTACCCCTCCTCGAAGTCGCTGACGAGCACCACCAGCGTCCGCGACGGCACCGTCACCAGGCTCCGCGCGTGCCGCAGCCCTTTGGCGATGTGCGTGCCGCCGCCGACCCGCACCTCCAGCAGGAGGCTCAGCGGGTCGCTCACCCGGTCGGTCAGGTCGACGACCTCGGTGGAGAACGCCACGAAGTGCGTCGTCAGGGCCGGCACCCCGGCGAGGATCGCGCCGGTCAGCGCCGACCAGATGATCGACGCCTCCATCGACCCGGAGACGTCCACGACCAGCACCAGCCGCCAGTCGACGCCGCGCCGCGCCCGCGTGCGGAACACCGGCCGCTCCGGGATCACCAGGACCCGCCCGTCGGCGTCCCGCCGGGTCGTGGCCAGGTTGGCCCGCAGCGTGCGTGGCAGGTCGAGCGGCCCGCCAGGCCGGCGCGTCGGCCGCGGCGTGCTGATCCCCGCGAGCGCCGGGCGAAGTTGCGTGGCCAGGCGCCGGGTGAGCTCGTCGACGATGCGCGCCACGAGGGGCCGCAGTCGCGCGACCGAGCTCTCGGACATGCCCCCGGCCAGCGACAGCACGGTCTGCAGCAGCTCAACCGAGGGGTTGACCGCCTCGGGATCGAGCAGCATCACCGCGTCATGCCGCCCCGCCTCCGCGGCCCGGGCGAGCACCTCCTCGCGAATCCCCGGCCCGAACAGCGCGGACAGCTCCTCGGCCCACTCCCGCACCCCGGGGAACGGCGCCTCGCGCCCGGCCCGCCCGGCCGCATCGGCCTCGGCCCCTTCACCCGTGCTCGCCCCGTAGAGCTCGTCGAGCGCCGTCGCATACCGTCGCGCTGCCCCGGCGAGCCGTTGATCCTGTCGCCCGAGCAGCAGCCGCCATCGATCGATGACGATCAGCGACCGTTGGCCACTATCCGGAGAATCGGAAATATCCGATGTGTCGGTGGACGGGGCGCCAGCGGCGGTCGACGCCCCACGGGGCAGCGCGGCCGCTTCACGGGGCGACGCCGCACCCGGGGAACCGGCACCGGCCGGAGCATCACCGGGAGACGGTGCACCCCCCAACGAAGCGGCCGCGCCGCCGGGAGCCGTATCGCCGGGAGCCGCACCGCCGGAAGCGGCACTGTCGGAAGCCGCACCGTCGAGAGCCGCACCGTCGAAAGTCGTAGCGTTGGGAGCCGTGCCGTCGGGAGCCGCGCCGTCGGAAGCGGCACTGTCGGAAGCCGCACCGTCGAAAGTCGTAGCGTTGGGAGCCGTGCCGTCGGGAGCCGCGGCGTTTTGATCCGCGGCGTCCAAGGCTGCGGAGTCCGAGGCCGCGGCATCCGGCGTTGTGGCGTTCGGGGTTGCGGGCGGGGGGAGGAGGCCCAGCGCGTCGGCGGCGGCGCGGCCGGCGCGGTCGGCCAGCAGGCGGCGGAGCAGGGCCGCCGGATCCGTCGACTCCACGTCGCGGGTCAGGCCGTCGCCAAGGCGGTCCTCGACCACCGCGAGGAGGCGGTCCCGGGCCGCCGGGCTCACCGTCTGGAAGCCGCCGCGCAGGGCCGGCAGCCTCGATAGGAACGCGGCATCGGGGAGTGAGGCCACCCGCTCGAGCAGGCCGTCCAGCGCGTCCGGGCCGGACTGCAACAAGGGTTCGGCGGCGGCCAGCAGGCCGCGCAGGTGGCCCAGTAGCCGGCGGCGGCCCTCGTCGGAGACGGCGCCGTCGATCCACGACGCGACCCGGGTGCCGAGGGCGGCGGGCTCGTCGAGGCCGACCAGGACCTGGACGGCGCAGGCAGCGGCGGACATCGTCGGGGTGCCGGTGGCGGCCAGGCGGCGCAGGGCGTCGGCCAGGCGCAGGCCAACGCCGGCGGCGTCGGCGCGGCGGCCCAGGGCCACCAGGGCACGCACGTCGGCGACGTCGTCGGACCCGGCGAGGCCGTCGATCTGGCGAACGGCCGCGGCCTCGAGCGCGTCGCCCAGCGCCGGCAGGTCGGCCAGGGTCGCGGCGACCTCGGCCGGCAGGCCGGGCACGTGGCCGTTGCGGAGGCGGTCGAGCAGCGCCAGGGCCGTCATGAGCTCCTCGAGCGTCGCGCTCGCGGGGATCTGCTCGGCCAGTTCCGTCAGCCGCTCGCCGGCCAGCCCGGGCAGCCCGCATTCGGCCGCGGCGGCGAGCCCGGCGATGATCTGCGCCGCGGTCGGGCCCTCGGCGCCCTCGTCGGCGCGGCGCCGCTCGCGCAGCGCGCCCTCGGCCGCCTGGGCCAGGGTCACGCCGCGGATGCCGGCGACGCCGAGCATCGCCTCGGTGCCGGGCGTCCACTCCACCGTCCAGCGGGTGGTCAGGGCGTCGACGCCGGCGGTGCCCTCGACGGCGGTGTTCTCCGCGTAGGGGATCCGGCACGCGGCCAGTTGCCGCAGCGCGACGTCGCGGCGGCGATCGAGGCCGGAGCGCAGCGGGTCGAGGCGTAGGTCCTTCGCCCGCTCGCCGGGGCCGGGCAGACGCAGGTCGGCGAGCAGCGCCCGCACCGCCGGGAGCAGCCCGGAACGCGGCGCGCCGGGCGCGAGGGCGCCGCGGACATCGCCGACGAGGACGGTCTCCATCGCCGCGGCGACGACTCGGCCGCGGCCGAGCACCTCGCCGTGGGCGAGCACGCTCTGCAGCGACTCGATCAGCTCGCTGCGGCCCGGCGCCGGCAGGCCCCGCAACCGGGCGAGGTCGGTGGCGAGCCGGAAGGCCTCGCGCGCCTCGGCCGGCCCCGCGGGGTGCCCGGCGGCCCGCACCCGCGCGCAGACCTCGACCACGCTCGCGAGGGCGGCCGCCTCGACCGCGTCGGGCCGCCCGCCGGCCGCGACGACGGCCTGCTGCCACCTGGGGTCGCGGATGCCGGCCGGATACCCGGAGCGCGAGTCGAGCAGGGCGAAGCTGTACGGCACGAGCGAGGTCACCACGTCGCCCCGCCCCGCGACCGCCCCGTCCGTCACCACGACACCACGAGACGCGGTCGCACGAGCCGCCGGCCCGGATGAGATCGAGACGGCGGGCGCCGGCGCACCGGACGAGGCCGGCGGTGAGGTCGAGGCGCGAGCGGACGCTCTGCCGGAGGAGGCCGAGGCGCGCGGCGGCGGCTCGTCGGATGGCGCCGCGGCGTGGGGCGTCGGCGCGCCGGGGAGCAGGGCCGCGGCGTGGAAGGAGCCGACGACCGCGGCGGCCCGGCGATCGCCCACCGAGGCCAGGCAGCGGCGCATCCACGCCTCGCGGTGCAGGTCCAGCTCCTCGACGCCCGCGCCCGCGGCGGCATCGCCGCGCATCGCCCAGCCGACCAGCAGCGCCGCGCGGCGCACCGCCTCCGGAGCGGACCCGGGCGCGCGCGCCTCCACGACCCGGTCCCACATGTCTTCGTCGGACCGGCCGGTGGCCGAACGCTTCAGCGCGTCGCCGAGGAACGAGACCGGCGCGCCGAGCGACCCGGGCGACCCGGGCGCGTGCCACTCCCGGGCGGCCAGCGGCAGGTCGCAGGGGACGACCTCGACGCCGTTGCGGGCCGCCCAGCGCACCGCGACCAGCTCCGGCGAGAAGTCGGCGAACGGGTAGAACGCCGGCGCGCCGTCGCCGCCGACCACGCCCGCGAGTGCCACCGGCGCCGTGGTGGCCGGGTCGGCCAGCCACGGCAGCCACGAGGCGAACTCGGCCGGCAGCTCCAGCAGCAGCACCTCGGGCCGGAACCCGTCCAGCAGCTCGCCCATCACCGCCGACAGCGCGGGGGAGTGGTGGCGAACGCCGATGAGGAACGGCGCGGTGCAGCCGGCCAGGCCGGCGAGCGCGGCGTCAGGGCTGGAGGACATCGCGCAGCTCCCACAGCCGGCGCCACAGCCGGGCGCCCTCCTCGGCGCGGCGGCGCACCGCCCCGTCCCAGTATCCCAGCAGCTTCGCCCCGTCGGCGGGGTCGTCCTTGCAGACCACGCCCTGCAGGTGTGCCGGCAGCAGCGACAGCACGTCGCGGTCGCCGGGGAAATACGCCGCCGCGAGCCCCAGCGACGTGGCGACCGCCACCGCCTCGGCGGTGCTCATCACCGTCGAGGGACGCTCCACCTCCCAGCCCTCGACCGAGCGCCCGGCCCGCAGGTCGCGAAACGCCGTGACGAGCGCCTCGAGGACCGCCTCGTCGACCTCGAACGGGGTCTGCACCCGCTCCAGGGCCGCCCGCGCCTGCCGGCCCACGAGCGCGGTCTCGGCGGCCAGGTCGGGGATCGGGCCCACGGTCTCGAAGTTGAAGCGCCGCTTGAGGGCCGCGGACATCTCCGACACCCCACGGTCACGCAGGTTGGCGGTGGCGATGAGCGTGAACCCGGGCGCGGCGTGCACGGTCGCACCCTCGGTGCCGGCGAGCTCCGGCACCGCGATGCGCCGGTCGGACAGGATCGACACCATCGCGTCCTGCACCTCGGGCAGGCACCGGGTGATCTCCTCGATCCGGGCGACCCGCCCGGATCGCATCGCGGTCAGCACCGGCGAGGGCACGAGGGCCTCCGGACTCGGGCCGTGCGCGAGCAGCAGCGCGTAGTTCCAGCCGTATCGCAGCTGGTCCTCGGTCGTGCCCGCGGTGCCCTGCACGACCAGCTCGCTGGTGCCGGACACGGCCGCGGCCAGCAGCTCCGACAGCATCGACTTGGCCGTGCCCGGCTCGCCGACGAGCAGCAGCCCGCGCTCCCCGGCGAGGGTGACGACGCACCGCTCGACCAGGGCCCGGTCGCCGACGAACTTGCGCGGGATCTCCAGCCGCGCCGGGACCCCGTCGGGCCGCGCGCCCTTGGGCAGGGCGAGCGCCTCGCCGTCGCTGCCGACGATGAACGTGACGACGGCCCGCGGCGTGAGCCGCCAGCCGGGCGGCCTGGCCCCGCCGTCGAACGAGGCCAGGAACGCGAGCTCGGTCGCGTGGGCGTGCTCGGCGGGGTCGACCTGCCGGGGGCTGGTGACGGTGGCGGTCATCGGCGGCCTCTCGTGGTGAGTTCTTCGAATCGGGGGTGGTCGCCGGCGACGACCCGATCCCAGGCGAGCTCGAACAGTCGCGGCGCGGGCGCCACGGGGATGACGGCGCCGAGCTTGGCACCGTCATCGTCGGCGCCGATGAGCAGCGGCAGCTTCCATCGCTCCACCGGCGGCAGCGGCGCCTTCCAGGCCAGCCAGCCGCCGGGCAGGAACAGCGAGCGCCCGGCGCGCGGCCGCTTCGCCTCGGCGACGAGGTCGGTGGCCAGCAGCTCGGCCCGGGCGGCCTTGAGCCGGGCGGGCTTCCACCCGGTCCAGGCCGCGACGTTGCGGTCGGTCGGGTCGGGCAGGGCGAGCAGCTGCAGGTAGAGCGTGGCGGCGTCGGCGCCGAGGCCGTGCCGCTCGGCGACCCGCGCGACCAGCTCGGGCGCGGAGCGCGACGGGTCGTGCGGCGCGTCGCCGAACGGTGTGTCGAGCCAGACGTCGAGCCGGTCGCCGAGGACGGTGCGCAGCGCCACGACCGGCAGGTCCCGGCTGCCCAGCCCCGCGACGAGCGCGTCGACCCGCGGGTCGTCGGGGCCGTCGAGGCGGGCCGGGCGCAGGTGCACCCGCCGCCAGTAGCCGCTCGTCGATACCACGAACAGCCCCGCGTCGATGCGGTCCGCGCTTCGCTCGACCGGCATGGCCAGCGCGGCGAGGATCTTCTCCAGGTTCTGCTCATCGGTGCCGTCGAGCGGCACCTCGAACGCCGGGTCGGCCGCCAGCCGCCGGACGAGCTCCAGCACCCGCGGCAGGTTTCGGCGGATCGGGTCGTCCTCCGGCAGGTGCCGCGCCAGCCACGGCAGCCCGCGCACGACGGTGACGAGCAGGTCGTCGCCGTCAACGCCGGCGTCGGGGTGGTGCAGCCAGCGGCAGGTCTCGGGGTTGGTGACGCCGTGCAGGAACTCGGAGGCACTCAGGCCGTCCGGGACGCCCGCCCGGCGCAGTGCGGCGATGAGGTCGTCGCCGATCGGGGTGCGGGCGCCGGCGCGCTCGGCGTGCCAGGCCGCGAACCGGGCCACGTCCGGCCGGCCGGTCCACAGCTCGGCCGGCTCGGCGGGCAGCAGGGCCGTGTGGGCGCTGCCGTCCCCCGCCCGCCGCTGCTGCAGCCATTGCACGTGTTCGATCGCAGCCTCGATCGCATAGTCGGTGACCGCGTCGTCGGCCGCCTGCCAGTCCGCCGGGCGGTGCGCCTTCCACAGCTGGACGTCGGTGGTGCCGGCCAGCACCACCGTCGCTTCGGCGAGGCTGACGCCGGCCGCAGCGGAGACCGCGCGGACCGTCTCGGGGCTCAGCAGGTCGGCCGGGCCCCCGCGGGCGCGGCCGGCGGCGGCGAAACGGGCCACGGCCGCCGACTCGTCCCCGGACCGCTCGTATACCTGCTCGTAGGTGATCGTGTGCCCCGGCACCGGGCCGAACCGGCCGTCCGTCGCGTGCTCGATCCCGATGACCCCGCCGCCACCGGCGTCGACGCGGAACGGCAGCAGCCGGCGGCCGTCGCCGGTCGTCACGATCTGCCCGGCGGTCATCTGCGGCCGGTGGGTGCCGGACTCGACCGTGACGCGGCGGGTGCGCCCGTCGCCGTCGAGCAGCCCCGAGCCGGCCAGGACCTCCAGCAGGTCGAGCAGGGCGGCGCGGTGCTGCTCGCCGGTCGTCGGCGACGCCGCCCGCAGCATGATCGAGGGCACCACGCGGAGCACGGAATACCAGTCGAGGTCCGCGGAGCCCAGCCACGGCGCCAGCGGCGCGCTGGGCTCGCGGCCGGTGAGCGCGGCCCCCACGTCGGCGAAGAGCTTCACCCACTCGCGGCCATGGTCGTAGCAGTGCGGGATGAGGCCGCCGAGCGCGGCGTCGAGAACCTCGTCGCCGGCCAGGTGCGCGTCGGGGCCGTCGGCGACGGCCTGCGGGTCGTGCGCGCCGACCGCCTCGGTCGCGCTCGTGAGCCGGGCCAGGCGCAGCGCGGCGCGGGCGGCGTGCTTGACCACCCCGCCGACGCCGGCCACCAGCGCCTCGGCGGACAGCTGCGGCACCGCCTCGCGGACCGCGGCCCGCAACTCGGCGTCCGGGAACGTCAGCTCGTCGCGGTCACCGGCGGCGGTGGCGAGCCCGGACACCGTGGCCAGCAGTCCCGCGGCCCGCTCGTCGCCGAGCCCGCGCAGCGCCAGCGAGCCGGCCTCGTCGCGCGGTCGCAGCTGGTGCCAGAACGATGCCGGCGGGACCAGCGGCGTGCCCTCGGCGAACGGGCCGGGCGCACCGCCCGCGCCGAAGGTGGCGAAGCGCAGGCCGTCGGCGGTGTGCAGGTGCAGTGTGACGACCCGCCAGCCGTGTTCGGTGACGAGGCCGTGCACGGCGTCGGCGCCCGGGAACCGGATCGCGCCGATGAGCGAGACCTGCCGGCCGCGGCTGCCCGGCTCCGGCTCGGCCAGCGCGAACGACCGCCCGTCGACGCCCTCGCCGGTCTGGCCGTCCGGGGTGTGCCGGACCCGCCAGCCGACGAGGCCGTCGCGGTGGCCGAGCGGGCTGAGCGCCATGCGGGGCGAGGCTGGGCGCAGGCGGCACGCGGCGAATGCCAGCGGCTGCCCGTCGACGGCGCCCTCCTCGAAGAACGCCGGCAGCGAGACCCGGCCCCGGGCGCCGGTCGCCGGGTCGTACTCCTGCCAGCGCCAGCTGTGGTCGGACTGGTCCTGGGTCTGCACCCAGTAGTGCTGTCCGTCGCTGATCACGGCGCCGGACTCCTGAGCGCGCCGGTCGCCCGGGTGCAGCGGACGGCCGCCGGCGCTGCGCCCGCCGCCGGGCAGGGCGACGGACTCCTCTCCCGGGTCATACAGCCCGTCCTCCGCGGCGGTGAACACGTCGTCTGGCGCGCCGCTCCAGTAGCCGGCCCGCTCCCCGTCGCGGTTCCAGGCCACGAGCAGCTGGCCGTCGACGTAGCGCACCGCCGTGCGCCACGAGTAGCGCCGCTCGTCCGGCGGGATGCGCAGCGTGTGCTCCAGCTCCAGGCCCTCGTCGCCGACGACCGCGACCCGCTCGCCGCGGTGCAGCACCAGCGCCGGCCACTGCGGCACCACGGTGAGGTCCTCGTGCAGCGGGCGGCGGTCGTCGCCGCGGACCGCGGCCGCCCCGGCCTCCAGCGCCGGCCACTCGAACTCGTCAAGGACCCCGGCGCGCAGCGTGCGGCCCAGCACCGGGCCGAGGTCGAGGGCGGTGATCCGGGCGACCGCCTCCGGGTTGACCGCGAGGCCCGCCGGGCAGGCGACCATGGTGAGCCGGTCGAGCTCGTCGTCGAGGGTCGTCAGGCCCTGCGCGGCGATCCGGTCGGCGAGCCGGTCGAGCCACCGGTGCAGCGCGGTGCGCAGGCCCGGCACGGCCACCACCCGGCCGACCCGGTCGGGCGCGACCGCCGCCTGATCGGCGCGATACCACGTCTTCAGATACGACTCCATGCTCTCCGCGACCAGCGGCAGCAGCCGCTCATGGGCGGCGACCTCGGTCAGGTCGCGGCGTCCCTCGCCGTCGTCGGAGATCCAGCCGGCGACGTCGCAGCGCGCGTCCTCGGCCGTCTCGGCCACCGGGATGCCCAGGGCGAGGGCCAGGTCGACCAGGTCGAGGTCGATCCGCTGGTGGCTCGGGGCCAGGTCGGTGGCGACGCCGTCGGCCCGCAGCCGCGGCGCCATCCGCTCGGCGATGGCGTAGAGCCGAGCTTCGCGGGGCCGGCGCCAGCCGCCGCGGCTGCGGTCGGCGCGGGCGAGCCAGCCCGCCGGCCCGTCCGGCGACTCCGCGCTCGCCTCGACCCCGCCGGCCGGGCCGGTCAGCGCCGCCGTCGCCCCGCACTCCTCGAGGATGTCCAGCCACATGCCGAGCGGGCACTCGCCGGGGAACATGCCCAGCAGCTGCCCGCGCACCCGCGGCTCGCGCCCGGCGAGGCGGACCAGGGCCGGCCGGTAGGCCTTCCAGAACCCGCCGGGGGCCCGCAGGATCGACGGCGCCGCCAGCACCTCGGACAGCAGCGCCTCGTCCTCCTCGGCGCCCAGCCCGGCGGCCTTCGCCAGGCGGCCCAGGTCGACGTGCATCTGCGCATACGGCGGCATCCCGCCGAGGGTGCGCTCCACGCACAGCCGGCGGAACCGCTCGTAGGCGACCTGCGGCGTGCACCGCCCGGCGAGGTCGCGGGCGTGCTGGGCGAGCGCCTTGGCGGTCAGCGCGCCGGCCAGGGCGAACTCGAGGAAGACCGCGTGCTGGCGCTCCTCGTCGATCTCCAGCGCATAGAGCCGCTCCGCCTCGCGGGCCTTGCCGAACATGCTCGCGGCATACGTCTGGCTGTCGGCGGCGAGGAACGCCCGCGCCGCCTCCTCGTAGAACGTCGGCAGGAAGTGCGGGACCGAGCGGGCGAGCCGGTCGCCGAGCTCGTTGAAGCCGTCGCGGGCCGGGCCGATGCGCGACTTGGCCACCCGCACCAGCCGCTCGATGTCCTTGACCAGGGCCAGGGCGTGGTGGCCGTTGGCCGGGTCGTGCACCAGCGCCCAGGCGGGGAAGCCCAGCGCCTGCTGGCGCACCACGCCGACCTCGGCGACGGTCTCCGGCGCGGCGAAGCCGAGGAACTCCATCGTCAGGTCCTCGGCCTGGCCCAGGGTGCCGGGAACCAGCCGGACCACCTTCCGGTCGCCGAGCACCGGATGCCCATACGCCCGGGTGGTGAGCGTGTCGATGGTGTCCTTGGCGGCGTCGGTGCCGACGGGCAGCACCGCCCCCGCGTCCAGCAACGCCTCGATCCTCTCCGCGCTCACGCCGTCTCCTCCGTGCTCTGCTCGACCAGCCGGCCCGCGTAAAGCGCCGCGGCCATGCGCATGCCCTCCGACCAGGCCACCGGCCCCACCTCGGCGAGCGGGATCGACCGGCCGTCGGACCGGACGAACACCAGGTCGCCGGTCTCCGCCTCCGAATACGGATCGTCGGCGCCGACCCAGTTGCGCGCCTCCAGCCCCCGACCGTCCTCGAAGACGCGGCAGACCGCGTAGCCGCCGCGCACCGGATAGCCCAGCGACGCGGCCCGGGCCAGCAGGTGCCGCAGCTCCCCGAACCGGCCGCCGGCGTAGTCGCGCACGCTGCTCGCGCCCGCCTCCAGGTCGTCGGGGCGTGTCCAGGTCTGGCGGAACAGCTGGTCGACGGACTGCTTGACGCCCAGGTCGGCGGCGAACTCGCGCAGGTCCTCGAGGTCGCGCAGGCGCACCGGGTGGGGCACCGCGATCCGCTCCGCCGGCAGCCGCACCGTCTCGCCGTCGAGGTTGACCACGCCGATCCCGTCGGCGGTCGCGTCGCGCAGGAAGCCGGCCTCGTCCGGGTCGAACCCGCCCTCGTCGTCGAGGACCGCGACCACGAGGTCGGTCAGCGCCGCCCGCCACGTCTCGTCGGGCCACACCCGGGCGAGCAGCTCGGCCGGCACCGGCAGCGAGCGGATCATCCACAGGTCGACCTGCTCGCGGACTTCGGCCTCGTGCCGGGCGAGCCACTCGGTGAGCTGCCGCAGCCCGGTGACCACGGGGTCGTCGCGCAGTGCCGAGGGCATCGACTTGAGCACCTTGCCCTTCTGGTTGCGGCACGCTATCCGCCCCGCCTCCAGGGTCACCTCGTAACCACCGGCCGTCGCCAGCCAACCCATGCGATCCGCCTTCCGTCGCCTCGCGCTTGATCGAATGCCCCCGGAGACTAGCGAGGGGGTGCGACATTTTTTCGCGGGCCTGGCAAGGTGGGGTACATGTGCAGGAACATCCGGGTGCTGAACAACTTCGAGCCGCCCGCGACCGAAGACGAGATCGAGGCCGCCGCGTTGCAGTACGTGCGGAAGGTCTCCGGCATGACCCGGCCGGCCGCGGTCAACCAGGAGGCGTTCGACGCGGCCGTGCAGGCCGTGACCGAGGCGACCAGGGTGCTGCTGGAGGGATTGGTGACCCGCACGCCACCGCGCGACCGCGAGGTGGAGGCGGCCAGGGCCAGGGCCAGGGCCACGGAGCGCTACGGCCCGCGGGACTGACCTTCGCTGACGCGGACCCGGTCCGAAACCGCACGCACGACCGGACACGGAATGCCATCCGCCGTCACGGGGATCCCATCGA
This sequence comes from Dactylosporangium sp. NPDC000555, assembly GCF_040300025.1. Classification (NCBI taxonomy): domain Bacteria; kingdom Bacillati; phylum Actinomycetota; class Actinomycetes; order Micromonosporales; family Micromonosporaceae; genus Dactylosporangium; species Dactylosporangium sp. NPDC000555. Next base: position 25,564 of record NZ_JBEPDB010000018.1, read on the forward strand.
TCACTCCGCTGCGGCAACATACTGTATTGATGACCCTCACTCAGCGTGTGGTCGCCGCATTGGACTGGTCGCGGGTTCCCACCGAGTCCGACGCGGAGATCGTGCGTGCCAACGAGCAGCGCCTGGCCCGCACGGTCGCCTACGTCCGGGTCGCGACGGTGCCGTTCCTGGCGGTACCGCTGATGGAATGGCGCCACCTGCCCCACCCGTGGATCATCGTGGCCGCGCTGCTGGCCGCGGCGGGCGAGGCGCTGTGGTTCCTGCGCCGGACGCGGCGCACCGGCGACCTGCGCGGGGACCGGCTGCTGGCCTTCGCCGACGCCGCTTTCTGCGTGGCGCTCATGGTCGCCGGGTCGCGGGCCGGCCTGCCCGACCAGCGCAACGCGGTGCTCACCGAGCTCGTCCCGGTGAGCCTGGTCAGCCCGGTCGTGCTGGCGTTCGCGGTCGGGCTGCGCCCGTGCGCCGCCGCCGCGATCCTGCTGCTGTCCGCCACGTGGGCCGCCTCGGTCTGGCCGGACGTGACGCAGAAGCTCGCCTCCGACATTCTCGGGTTCGTCGTCTGGTACGTCGCGGGCCTGGCCGTCGCGACCATGCTGCGCGGTATGGCGGCGCAGACGGCCGCGGCCGTGGCGCACGCCCGCCGGCTGGACCTCGCCCTGCAACGGGAGGGCCTCCAGCGGTCGCTGCACGACGGCGTCCTGCCGATCTTCGACGGCATCGCCCTGGACGAACGCGTCGGCCGCGACACCCGCCGGGCCGCCCGCCGCGGCGCAATCCGGGCCCGTGCCCTGCTGCACACCCCCGCGGAGAGCGACGGCGGGTTCTCCACGCGCGTCCTCGAACTCGCCGACACGTTCCTCGACCTCGGCCTGCTGCTGTTCCCGCGGGTGTACGTGCACGCCGAGCCGCCGCCCGAGGTCGCCGGCGCGCTGCTGTCCGCCGCGCACGAGGCGCTCGCCAACGCGCTGAAGTACGCGGGCCCCGACGCCGAGGTCGTCCTGTTCGCCGAGGCGACCGGCGACGGCGTGGAGATCTCGGTGCTCGACAACGGCGCCGGCTTCGACGCCGCCGCCACCCCGCGCGGGCACGGCCACACGGAGTCGCTGCCCGCCGTCGAGGCGGTCGGCGCCGCCTGGAGCGTGACGTCCGAGCCGGGAAAGGGCACCAAGGTGGTACTGCGGTGGCCGTCCCCGTAGCCCCTGAAGTCCCGGTGGTCGTCGTCGACGACCACCGCCTCGTCGCCGGGCCGCTGGTCGGCGTGCTCGGCCCGCTGCTGGCCCGCCACGGCTTCGCGGTGCGCCCCCTCGTGTCGACGGTGTCCGCCGCGATCGACACCGGCCCGGCCGGCATCGCGGTCTGCGACGTGATCCTCGGCCCCGGCACGTCCGGGCCGGAGGCGGTGCGGGCGCTGGCCGAGCACGGCTGGCGGGTGCTGCTCATGTCCGGCTACGCCCCCGAGGAACAGGTCCTCGACGCGATCGCCGCGGGCGCCGCCGGCTACGTGGAGAAGTCCGAGGACCCCGCCGGCCTCGTCGCCGCCGTCTTGGCCGTGCACGACAGCGGGCTGCACCTGTCCGCCGCCCTCGCCGCGATGTTCTACGCCGACCTGCGCCGCCGCCCGCTGCCGGCCGGGTCCGAGCTGTCCGCCGGCGACCGGCGGGTGCTGCGCGCGGTCGTGCAGGGCGAGCCGCCCGCGCGGGCCGCCGCGAGCTGCGAGCTCACCGAGGCACAGGGGCGCGACGCGGTCGGGCGGATCTTCGCCGCCGCCGTCGCCCGGCGCCAGCAGTACCAGCTGACCCCGCGCGAGCTCGACGTGGTGCGCCTCGTCGGCTGTGAGCACCTGTCCACCGCCGAGGTGGCCCGGCGGCTGTTCGTGTCGATCGACACCGCCAACACCCACCTGCGCTCGATCCGGCGCAAGTACCGCCTGGTGCACCCGGAGGCGCCGGCGCCGCTGCCGCAGCGCACCGCCGCGCAGCTGTGGGCCCGCGAGCTGAACCTGCGCTGATCACAGGGCCTGTCACCAGGACTGGGGAGTGCCCGGCGCCGGTCCGGGCGCGACAATTGACTCGCCGTGCGGTAGTCACGCGGGGGGTGTGACTACCGCACGGCGATCGACAACCCGCTACACTCCGCGTGATGAGGTCGACGCGTCCGACGACAGCGCCCCGATCCCGCAGCGGCTCGATCTGCGCGCCGTGACCACGACGACGCCGTGGCTCTTGACACCCTGACCCCCGCCCGGGCACGCCTGGGCGGCCGCCGCCGCGCCGACGCCCTGGCCGCCGCGAGCTACCTGCTCGCGGCGGTCGTGCTGTGCGGGCGGCTGCTCGCCCACCCCGGGCAGCGACTGCCGTACACGCCCGGCGACCGCATCCTGGCGGAGTACTACCTCGCCTACGCCGCCCGCATCCTGCACCACCTCGGCAACCCGCTGCTCATCGATCGGATGAACGCGCCCGCCGGGGTCAACGCGATGGCGAACACCACCCAGTTCGGCCTCGGGATCCCGATGGCGCCGGTGACCTGGCTGCTCGGCCCCGGCATCGCGTTCGATGTGCTGATCGTGGCGGCCCTGGCCGGTACCGCCGCGGCCTGGTATTGGCTCCTGTCGAGACACGTCGTGGACTCCCGGCCGGCGGCCTGGGTCGGCGGGCTGGTCGGCGGCTTCGCTCCCAGCGTCGTCAGCCACGCCACGTTCCACCCCAACCTCGCCGCGCAGTTCCTCGTGCCGGTCATCGTGTGGCGGGTGGTGCGGCTGTTCGACTCGCGCCGGTTCGTCCGCGACGGCCTCATCCTCGCCGCGCTCATCGTGTGGCAGGTCTTCGTCAACGAGGAGACGCTGTTCATCGCCGCGCTCGCGATCGGGGTGTTCCTGCTGCTGTGGCGCGGCCCGCGGTGGGGCCCGATCCTGCCCGGCCTCGCCGTCGCCGCGGGCGCGTCGCTGGTCGTCCTCGCGTACCCGCTGTGGTGGCAGTTCTTCGGCACCGGCGCCTACCGCGGCGGCGAGCAGCATATGACGGAGTTCCACACCGACCTGCTCGGCGTCACCTCGTTTTCCCGCAACTCGGTCGCGGTCCGGCTCAGCGAGTTTCCGCCGGCGCCGGGCTTCTCCGCCGAGCAGCACGCGCACCTCGGCTGGCCGCTGGTGCTCGCCGCGGCCGCGTTCGTCGCCTGGCGATGGCGCGACCGGCTGGTCCGCTCGCTCGCGCTGACCGGGGCGCTGTTCCTGGCGCTGTCGCTGGGCAACGAGCTCACCGTCCGCGGCCGCGCCACCGGCGTCCCCGGCCCCTACGCGCCGCTGGCCCACCTGCCGCTGTTCGACACGCTGCTGCCGACCCGGCTCGGCGAGGTCGCCACGTGGGCCCTCGCGCCGATCGCCGCGCTGGCCGTCGCCGCGGCCCGGTTCCCCTCGCGGGTGCTGACCGCCGGCCTGGTCGCCGCCGTCCTGCTGCCGGCCGCGCCGACGCCGACGCTGGTGTTCGACCGCCCGGCGGTGCCGGCCTTCATCACCACCGGCGCGTGGCGGCCCTATGTGGCGGCGGACGATTCGGTACTCGTGGTGCCGCTCGCCGACTTCGATCACTGGACGGCGCTGGACTGGTCGACCGCCACCGGCCTTGACCTGCGCCTCTCGCACGGCTACTTCCTGGGTCCCGAGGGCGGCGTCACCGGCCACCACGCGGTCGTCGGGCCGCCGCCGCGCTTCCTCGACGGGCTGCTGCGCACGCCGCCGGCGGCCGTCACCGCCGCCGACCGGGACCGGGCGGCGGCCGATCTCGGCCACTGGCACACCGCCCTGATCCTCGTCCCACCGGACGCGGCCCTCGCCCCGCAGTGCGCCCTGCTCGACGCGCTGTTCGGCCCCGGCCGGCTCACCGGCGGCGTCTGGGTCTGGGACGTGCGCGGCGTCCGCCGGTAGTGCGAACCGGCCGCGAGACGTCGCACCGGGGCGCCCGGGGACCCGGGTGGAGGTCAGCCGCTCCCGGCGAGCCGCAGGTCGGCCTCGACGCCGTAGTGGTCGGACAGGTACACGCTCCGGCCGCCGTCCAGCGTGACCGTGTCGTCCCGCAGCACCAGCCGGCACTCGGCGCTCAGCCCGCCGCCGGCACCGGGCCGCACGAGCACGTGGTCGAACGCGGGCGGCGCCGGCCAGCTCGGCGTGGGCCGGTACGTCGGGCGCGTGTCGCCGGCCATCGCGTCGCGCAGCCCGGCCGCCGCACAGAACCGCGCCAGCGCCGGCGACTCGCGCGGGAGGTTGAGGTCCCCGGTCACCACCAGCGGCAGCACCGGGTCGAGCCCCGCGAGCTCGGCGCCGAGCCGGCCCAGCTCGGCGCGCGCGACGCCGGAGTACCGGTTGCCGTCCGACCAGTCGTCGTCGCGGTTGGCCGACAGGTGGGTGTTGACCACCGCGAGCCGGCCGGCGGGCGTGTCCAGCAGCGCCACCTGCGCGCCCTTGCGCATCAGGAACTCGGGCCGGACCGGGCGGGTGAACGGATACCGTACGAACCGTTGCCGCACGACCGGCCACCGCGACAGCAGGACCAGGCCGCCCTTGAGCAGCACCGCGCCGCTGTGCAGCCGGTGCGGGTACGCCGCCGCGAGCCGCCCCAGCAGCCGCGCGTGACCGCGCGCCATCACCTCCTGCAGGCACACGACGTCGTACGCGCAGCGCTCCAGCATCTCGCCGATGGCCCGCAGCCGGGGCCGGACGTCGCCCTTGAACAGCGCGTTGAGGGTCAGCAGCCGCAGCACACCGTCATCCGTCACCGGAACATTGTGCGCGGCGCTTGACGCAACCTAGTGGTTGCAATAGGTTGGATAGCAACCGAATGGTTGCTATTTTATGGAGGCTGTCATGGCATTTCCCGATCGCATCGAGCGCACCGTCGACCTCGCGCACCCGCCCGCCAAGGTGTGGGCGGCGCTCACCACGGCGGAGGGGCTCGGCACCTGGTTCGGCAACGGCGCGACCGTCGACCTGCGCGAGGGTGGGTCGGCCCAGCTGACCTGGGACAGCGGCGACAAGGCCAACCTGCGCATCGAGCGGGTCGAGGAGCCGTCCGTGTTCGGCTTCACCTGGGGCATCTACGGCATGGCGGAGGGCGACCCGCGCCGCACCTACGTCGAGTTCACGCTCGAGCCGGCGGGCGCCGGCACCCGGCTCACCATGATCGAGACCGGCTTCGCCCAGCTGCCCGACGACCAGTACCGTAAGGCGTTCCAGAGCAACACCGACGGTTGGGCACACGAGCTGGGTGAGTTGGTCGAATACCTCAATGCCGCCTGACATCGAGGCGATCGCCGAGCAGGTCTTCGCCGCACTGGCCGACCCCACCCGCCGCGGCATCCTCGCCGCGCTGGCGCAGGGCGGCCCGGCCACGGCCACGGACCTGGCCGACCGCCTGCCGATCACCCGGCAGGCGATCGCCAAGCACCTGGCCCTGCTGACCGAGGCCGGCCTGGTGACGGCCGAGCCGGGGGAGCGCCGCCGGGTGCGATACCGGCTGTGCTCGGCCCCGATGCAGGTGGCACGGCAGTTCCTGGCCGCACTGGCGCGCGACTGGGATGGGCACCTGGACGCCCTGAAGGACCATCTCGACCGACGGTGACACCCGAGGTGGCATGAATCGGGGATTCCGCGGCCGGGAACGAGGGTCACGCTGTCGGGTATGGCGTACGCATACCAGCCGCAGCAGGCGTGGCACTCACACCCGGTCCGCACCACCGCCCCGATCTCCCTGCACGTCGTGGCGATCTTCCAGTACCTGGGCGGCCTCCTCCTGCTGGGCGCGGCCGTCCTGATGGCCCTGGCCGTGGCGAGCATCGCCCCGGAGTGGAACATCGACGCCGGCAACGACGTCTTCACCACCCGCCCGCAGGCCGTCACCACCGCGACGTACATCGTCAGCGGCCTGTTCGCCGCGGCCGGCCTGATCGCCATCGTGCTGGGCCGCAAGGTTCAGCGCGGCCGCAACTGGGCGCGGATCGTGCTCACCCTGCTCAACATCCTGAGCATCGCCGGCGGCCTTTGGCAGGGCTACACGACCAGCGCCTCGTACGCGGCGATCCTGCTGTCGATCGCGTTCCCGCTGCTGTTCGTGATCCTGCTCAACACCCGCGCCGCCCGCGGCTGGTGCCGCTACCGCACGTACTGATACCGCATACGACCGTGGGCGGTATCAGTACGTGCGGCGATGCGGGATGATGTCGTTCATGAGCATCGAACCGGCAGAGCTCGCGGCGGATCCCTGGCTGCGTCCCGAGTGGGGCCGGGCGGCGCTGCTCACCATCGACACCCAGCTCGACTTCGTCGAGGGCGGGGCGAGCCCGATCCCCGGCACCGCCGCGGTACTGCCGGCCGTCGCGGGCCTCGCGGGGGCCTTCCGGGCCGCCGGGCGCCCGGTCGTGCACGTGGTCCGGCTGTACGACGGGCCGGACGTCGACCTGGCCCGGCGCACCCTGCTCGACGGCGGCGCGCCGATCGTGCGGCCCGGCAGCCCGGGCTCCCAGCCGGCGCCGGAGATCCTGCCGCCGGGCGCCCCGCCGCTGGACCCGGCCGGCCTGCTCGCCGGCGAGTTCCAGGCGATGGGGCCGGGGGAGTGGGCGATGTGGAAGCCGCGCTGGGGCGCGTTCCACCGCACCGGCCTCGAGGCGTTCCTGCGCGGGCTGGACGTGTCGACCGTCGTCGTGGCCGGCTGCAACTTCCCCAACTGCCCGCGCGCCGCGATCCTGCAGGCCACCGAGCGCGACTTCCGGGTCGTCGCCGCCGCCGACGCCATCTCCGGCGCCGACGGGCGGCACCTGGCCGAGGCGGCCCGGATCGGTGCCCTGCACGCGCCCGCGTCCGCCATCGCCGCCGCGGTCACCGCCGGGGCCGGCGTCATCGAATGCCGTTGAGCTGCCCGGCGGGCAACACGTGCCCGGGTCAGCCGCCGTCGGGGTCGAGCCGGTAGCCGGCGCCGCGCACGGTGCGGATCGCGGTGCGGCCGTACGGGTGGTCGATCTTCTTGCGCAGGTATCCGACGTACACCTCGACGATGTTCGGATCGCCGTCGAAGTGGGCGTCCCACACGTTCTCGATGATCGCCGTGCGGCTCAGCACGTCGCCGGGGTGGCGCAGCATGAACTCGAGCAGCGCGAACTCCCGCGCCGTCACCGATATCTCGTCGCTGTCGCGGGTGACCCGCCGTTGCACCGGGTCGAGCCGCAGGTCGCCGGCGCTGAGCACGACGGGCCGCTGCGGCGCGCCCCGCCGGATGAGCGCCCGCAGCCGCGCCACCAGCACCACGAACGAGAACGGCTTGGTCAGGTAGTCGTCGGCGCCGAGGTCGAACGCGTCGGCCTGGTCGTACTCGCCGTCCTTCGCGGTGAGCATGAGCACCGGCGTCCACACCTCGCGCTCGCGCAACTGCCGGCACACCTCGTAGCCGGACAGCCCGGGCAGCATGATGTCGAGCACGACCGCGTCGTAGGCGCCGTACGGCGTCTCGGTCGCCGCCCACAGGCCGTCCACGCCGGTGTGCATCAGGTCGACGGTGAACCCCTCGGCCGCGAGCCCGTCGCGGATCGTCTCGGCGAGGTCCACCTCGTCCTCGACCACCAGCACGCGCACAGCGCCCCACCCCCCAAATCAGCGTGACGTCACTAGTTCACACTGCGATCCTGAACCAATCCTGAGGATGTCGTGGGTCTTCAGCCCGCTTTCAGGTGTGCCGGGTCACCATGGTGTGTGCCACCGCCCGATCGTCCACAGCGCACCGTCGTCCTCGTCGCCGGACTCGCGGCGCTCGCGCTCGCCGCGCTGAGCGCCCTGGTCGCCGCCCGGGCGTCCGCGCTGCTGAGCGCCGACGCGACGGTGAGCGCGGCCGCTCGCCGGTTCACCGCCGGCCACGGGTGGTGGCATTCGGCGATGATGGCGGTCACGCACAGTGCCGATCCCATCGCAATGTACTGCATGCTCGTCGCCGTCCTCGCCGCGAGCCTGCTGGCCCGCCGGTGGTGGCCGGCGCTGTTCGTGGCCGCCGTCGCCGCGCTCGGCACGGGCGCGCGGCTGGCGCTGTTGCACCTCATCGCCCGGCACCGCCCCGAGCACCGGCTCACCGACGCGTACGGCTTCTCGTTCCCGTCCGGGCACACCACATCGTCCGCGCTCGCCGCCGGCGTCGTGATCGTGCTCGGCCTGGCCGCGCTGCGGCCCCGGTGGGCGCGGCGGGCCCTCGTCGCCGTCGCCCTGGCCTGGGCGGTGCTGGTCGGGGTGAGCCGGGTCGCGCTGGTGGCGCACTGGCCCACCGACGTGCTCGGCGGCTGGCTGCTGGCCACGACCGTGATCACGGCCCTCGCACTCGCACTCCACAGGAAGGTCGACCCTCATGCATCGGCGGACTCTGCTCATCGCGGCGGGAGCCGCGGCGCTCGGCGGCTGTGACGCCCCGGCGCCGTCCCCGGGCGCCTCCACCCCGCGGCCCGCGGGGACCGGGTCGCAGCCCGGATCCCGGCCCGGATCCCCGTCCGCGACCCCGGCGAGCACCGTGCCGAGGGCGCTGCCGGCGGAGGTGGACAGCGGACCGCGGGACGTGCCCGCCGTCGCCCTCACGTTCCACGGGCAGGGCGAGCCGGGCGTGGTCGGCGGCCTGCTCGACGCCCTCGCCGCCGAGCGCGTCCACGTCACCGTGCTGGCCGTCGGCGTGTGGCTGCGCCAGCAGCCCGCGCTCGCCCGGCGCGTGCTGGACGACGGCCACGAACTGGGCAACCATACCCTCAACCACGCCGACATCGCGGGCATGTCCGAGGCGGAGGCCTACGCCGAGATCGACGGCTGCGCCACGGCGTTGCGCGACGTGAGCGGCTCGATCGGGCGCTGGTTCCGCCCGTCGCAGACCCAGCACAGCACCGCGCGGATCCGGGCGCAGGCGGCCCGGGCCGGCTACCCCACCTGTCTGTCATACGACACCGACTCGCTCGACTTCACGGACCCCGGTGCCGACGCCGTGGTTCGCAATACGCTGCGGGGCGTGCGAAACGGCTCGATCGTCAGCCTCCACTTCGGCCACGCGAGCACCGTCGCCGCGATGCCGAAGCTCCTCGCCGGTCTGCGCGAGCGCGGCCTGCGCCCGGTGACCGCCTCGGAGCTGTTCGCGTGACCGCCCGGATCCGGGCGCTGACCGCGCTCGCCGGCGTTGTCGTGCTCCTCGCCGCCGGCTGCTCCGCCTCGCCCGACCGGAGCGCCCACTCCGGGCAGCACCCGGCCGGCCCCGGCGACGACAACGCGCCGGCCAGCATGTCCGACATGCCGGGCATGGGCGGCAGCGGGGGTCCGGCCGGACCGTCGGGCAGTGCCGGCACGAGCCCCGGCCCCGGGCTGCCGGGCATGCCGCCGCCGCTCGACCCGCACGACGTCTACGCCGCGGACCGGCCGGACGCCTTCTCCCCGGTCGTGAAGGGCGACCCGGTCCGGGTGTACGTGCCGAACCTCGGCAGCGACAGCGTGTCGGTCATCGACCCGGCCACATTCAAGGTCATCCAGACCGTGCGCGTCGGCGGCGGCCCGCAGCACGTGGTGCCGTCGTGGGATCTGCGCACCCTGTGGGTGAACGACAACACCGGCAACGCGCTCGTCCCGATCGACCCGGCGACGGGCACGTTCGGCAAGCCGATCGCGGTCGACGACCCGTACAACCTCTACTTCACGCCCGACGGCCGGTATGCGATGGTGATGTCCGAGGCGCGGCGCAAGATCGTCTTCCGGGACCCGCACACGATGGCGATCGTGCGCGAGCTCACCGTCAACTGCTCCGGGGTCAACCACGCCGACTTCTCGCCCGACGGCCGATACTTCATCGCCACCTGCGAGTTCTCCGGCGACCTGATCAAGGTCGACGTGCAGCGGCAGGAGGTCATCGGCCAGCTGCACCTCAGCGGCCAGCAGTCGATGCCGCAGGACATCAAGATCTCGCCGGACGGCGCCACGTGGTACGTCGCCGATATGCACACCTCCGGGGTGTGGGAGCTCGACGGCGACCAGTTCAAGGTGCGCACGTTCCTGCCCACCGGCGCCGGCGCGCACGGGCTCTACGTCAGCCGCGACTCGCGGTACCTCTACATCGCCAACCGCGGCGAGGGCTCGGTGTCGCTGCTGGAGTTCGCCACCGGCAAGCTCGTGGCCAAGTGGCGCATCCCCGGCGGCGGCAGTCCCGACATGGGCGGCGTGTCGGCCGACGGCGCGGTGCTGTGGCTGTCCGGCCGCTACAACGGCGAGGTATACGCGCTGTCGACCGCCGATGGCCACCTGCTGGCCCGGATCAAGGTCGGCACCCAGCCGCACGGCCTGTGCTTCTGGCCCCAGCCGGGCCGCTACTCACTCGGCCACACCGGCATCCTGCGCTGACGCACACGGTCGAAGACGTCTCCGGACGCCCGGTCTCCGGCCGGGCGTCCCGCCTCGACGAACCACTCGCGCCCGGCCACGACCCGGAACAGCGGCCCCGGCAGCCGCGACAGCAGCGCCAGGGTGCGCACACCCCCGCCCCCCTCGCCCTGGCTGGCGTGGGCGCGCATCGCGGCGCGTTTCTGGCGGTGGTACCCCCTGACGTCCACCACGTGCGTGATCTCCCGCCGCTCGCTGAACGCCGTCGCGGCACCGCCGAGCGGGAGCGACGGCAGCAGCCGCCCGGCCAGGCGCAGCACCGCCAGCACCGGCCGCAGCGCGGAGCGGTCGATGGTGGCCTGCAGCAGCACCGGCGTCCCGGCGAGGCGCGCGGCGGCCGCGGCGACGCGGTGCACCTGCACGTGGTCGGGGTGACCGTACCCGCCGCGCGGGTCGTACCCGGTCACGACGTCGGCGCGCTCCTCGCGCAGGATCGCGGCCAGCCTCCCGGCGGCCTCCTCGACGGGCACGTCGGCGAAGCGCCGCGCATCCGTTGCCGAACGGGCGTCGAGACCGGAGTCGGCGTAGCCGAGCGTCTCCACGCGGGCGCACCCGAGCGCGGCCGCGGCCGCGAGCAGCTCCCGGCGCCGCCGCTCGGCGAGCGTCGCGCCGGTGTGCCCGGCGGAGAGCCCGGCCTCCCCGAGCGTGGCGGTGACCAGCACGACCCGGTGACCCTCCGCGGCCGCCCGGGCGAGGGTCCCGCCGGTCAGCAGCGTCTCGTCGTCGGGATGCGCGTGGAAGGCGACAATCGTGAACGTCATGCGCCCTCCTCGCTTCGCTCGTCGGTCGCATGGAGGCTGAGCTTGCTGATGACCGGCCCCTCCACTCCGCTCCGGACCGGTCATGCGCCCTCCTCGCTTCGCTCGTCGGTCACTTGAAGGCTGAGCTTGCTGATGACCGGCCCCTCCGCCCAGTCTGGCTCGATGAGGCTTCGCGTGGATCGACCCAGACCGGGCGCCGCTCCGCTCCGGACCGGTCATGCGCCCTCCTCGCTTCGCTCGTCGGTCACATGGAGGCTGAGCTTGCTGATGACCGGCCCCTCCGCTCCGCTCCGGACCGGTCATGCGGCCTCGCCGAGTGGAGCGCGGCGGCCCAGGAAGGCGGCGGCCCGGGCGTAGAGCGCGTCGGCGGCATCGAGCACGGTGTCCCAGCGTACGACCGGGGCCACCGCCCGGTTGTGCCAAGCCACCGCCGCCGCCCGTCCCGGCTCGTCCAGCAGCCCCCCGAGCGTCGCGCGCAGCTCATCGTCGGACTGGACCAGCCACCCCTCGACGCCGTGGCGGATGAAGTCCGCGACCCCGCTGCCGGCCCGCGCCACCACCGGGAGGCCGGCGCTGCGCGCCTCCAGCGCCGCGATGCCGAACGACTCCCGCGGCGCCGGCGCGACGTACACGTCGGCGGAGGCCAGCAGCGCCCGGATCGCGGTGCGGTCCAGCGCCCCGGTGAGGTGGATGTCCGCCCCGGCGCCCGCGGCGGCGATCTCGCGGCGCAGGCCGGGCAGCAGCGGGCCGTCGCCGACGAGCACCGCCCGGAACCGGCCCGGGTGCGACTCGCGCAGCGCGAACAGGGTGCGCAGCAGCGCCTTGGGCCGCTTGCGCCGCACCATGCGCATCACGCTGATCAGCGTCGGCACGCCGGCCCTGGCAGCCGGCCCTGCGGCCGGTCCGCGCGCGGGCAGCAGCCAAGCGGCCGGGTCGATGCCGTTGGGCAGCACCGCGACCGGCGTGCCATCGAGGGCCTCGCGGACCGCGGACGCGGCGGCGCTGCTGACCGCGGCCCACTGCACCGGCCAGGCGGCCGCGTTCTGCCAGCGGGCGAAGCGGTGTACCAGCGGCGCGATGTCGTGCCACATCGAGTGCACCGAGACGACCGTGGGCGGGCCGCCGGCCGCCGCGAGCCGGGCCGCCGTCCACGCCAGCGGCGAGAACGCGGACACGTGGGCGTGCACGGCCTCGACGCCGTGCGCCCGCAGCACCTCGCCGAGTGCGCGGACGCCGAACGTCCGGTACGGGCCGGCGCCGAGGCCGGCGGCGTCCCGCCCGACCCGCAGCACCGGCACGTCGCCCAGGGCGGCGGGCCGGCTCGAGGCGGTCGGCGCGGTGGTGGTGAGCACGAAAGTCTCGTGGCCGATGGTGTACTGCCGGGAGGCCAGATCGTGGACCTGCAGCTCGACGCCGCCGAGCCGGGGCAGGTACACGTCGGTGACATGGGCGATACGCATGGACGGTGCTCTCCAGAGGTGGACGGGCTCACGTGGCGAAGCGCCGGCCGAGCAGCCACAACGCCGTGGCCAGGCCGCCGATGGGGATCTCGGCGACGAAGACGAACGCGCGGTACAGCAGGACGCCGGCCATCGCCTCGGTGGGGTCCGCGCCGAGGGCGATGAGGATCGCGATCGTGCCCGCCTCGACCACACCGGCGCCGCCCGGCGTGATCGCCGCGAGGGTCAGCACGCGCTCGGCGACGAGGCCGGCGAGCACCACCGGCACCGGCAGGTGTACGCCGATCGCGACCAGGCAGAGCCAGAGCAGGGCACCCTGCAGCAGCCAGTACCCGGCCATGCCCCAGCCGAGCTCCGCCCACCGCCGCCGCACGAGCCGGTCGGTGCCGTCCAGCAGCGCGGCCGTCGCCGCCGTCCAGCCCGGCTCCGCCGCCGTGGCGCGCCGGCGCGGCCGCCGGGCCCACACCCGCTCGGCCAGCGCGACCAGGCGCAGCAGCGGGGCGGCCCGGCCCAGGAGGGCGGCGACGACGAGCATCCCGGCGGCGGCGCCGGCGGCCGAGCACACGAGCCACAGAACCTCGTGCCCGACCGGGCCCGCGTCGGCGAGCAGCAGCACGGCGACCGCGACCAGCGGCATGATGAGCTTCGCGACGAGGTCCGAGGCCTTCGAGACCACCACGAACCGGGCGAACTCCAGGCCGGTGTGCCCCCAGCCGCGGACCATGCCGAGGTTGAGCGCGGTGCCGGCCACGCCGCCGAGCGGCAGCACGTTGGCCACGGCGCTGCCGGACAGGTTCAGCGTCAGCGCCCGGCGGTGGCTGAGCCCGGGCAGCGAGGCGGTGAGCACGCTCGTGTGCACCCACAGCCCGAGCAGCCACACCACGCCCAGCCCCAGCGGCCAGCGCCAGCCGAGGTTTGTGATCAGGCGCCATGCCTGCGACCACGAGGCGCCGACGGCCGACAGGTGCACCGCCGACCACACCACGATCGCGATGCCCACCAGGAGCAGTGCCGCCCGCCGCCCGCGGCCCGACGCGGCCTCGCGCGGCGCGGCGTCCAAGCTCCCCGTCCGGCCCATGCGGTCCTCCCCGTTCGCCACCCGTTGTCGAGTCGCTCAAGGTCGCAGACGGCTGCTGAAAGAACGCTGAATGACGCCCGTGATCGATTGTGACACCCGTCATGGCATACACACCGGAAAATCCGGACCTGCGGTGGCCGTTTCTGATCAGCCGCAGGGGGCGACGCTCGTCATTTGACAAGTATTGACAGATCTCGTGATTCGCGAGAATCTTCACGAGCGTCGATTTCGGCGGTCGGCGGCCCACTCACCGGTTGACCGATCGGAGCGACGTGAGAAGGCTGCTGTGCAACGCCCTGGCCGCCGCGGTTGCGGCCGCCGTGACCGTCCTCGCCGCCGGGGCGCCCGCCCGGGCCGCGGTGCCCACCGACCTGACGACCCTCGTCAACCCGATGATCGGGACGCAGAAGGAGGGCAACACCTTCCCCGGCGCGGCCCTGCCGTTCGGGATGGTGCAGGTCAGCCCCGACACCGGCTGGGGCACCGGCTACAACTACGACCAGACGAAGATCTGGGGCTTCTCGCAGACGCATCTGTCCGGCGTCGGCTGCCCGGTCGCCGGCGAGGTGCCGCTCATGCCGACGGTCGGCGCGGTCGCCTCCAACGACCCCAACGCCTACGGGCAGGCGCTCAACCACGCCCAGGAGCAGGCCGCCCCGGGCTACTACCGCGTCGGGCTCCCCAACGGCGTCACCACCGAGCTCACCGCGACGCTGCGCACCGGCTGGCAGCGGTACACCTTCCCGGCCGGCACCCAGTCCAACGTGCTGTTCAACACCGCGCAGGCGCGCGGCCAGGCGACCGGCGCGAGCAGCTCCTCGCTGTCGATCGTGGGCAGCGACACGGTGGAGGGGTCGGTGACCACGACCGGCTTCTGCGCCCCGTCGCCGGCGCACACGGTGTACTTCACCGCGCAGTTCAGCCGCCCGTTCGCCGCGTTCGGCACGTGGTCCGGCTCGACGTTCAGCGCCGGGTCGCGCTCCGCGAGCGGCAGCGGCGCCAGGGGCGGCTGGGTGCGCTTCGACACGAGCGCCGACCGGGCGGTGACGGTGAAGGTCGGGCTGTCCTACACCGGCCCGGCGGGGGCGCGGGCCAACCTGGCCGCGGAGACGTCGTCCGCGGGGTTCGCCTTCGACACGGTACGGCAGGCCGCCCGCGACACCTGGAACGCCAAGCTGCACAAGATCGAGGTGGACGGCGGCGCCACGGACCGGCAGGTCGCCTTCTACACGTCGCTCTACCACGCGCTGCTGCACCCCAACCTCGCCGGCGACGTTGACGGCACCTACCGCGGCTTCGACAACGCCATCCATACCGCCGCTGGCTACACGCCGTACCAGACGTTCTCGCTGTGGGACACCTACCGCGCGCAGAACCAGCTCGTCGCGCTGCTGGAGCCACAGGTGGCCCGGGACTCCGCGCTGTCGCTGCTGTCCGTCGACCGGGAACTGGGCTGGCTGCCCCGCTGGGCGCTGGCCAACACCGAGACCAACACGATGACCGGCGACCCGGTCACGCCCTTCCTGGTCGACCTCTGGGCCCGCGGCCTGCTCTCCGGCTACGAGGAGCAGTTCTACGCCGCACTGCGCAAGAACGCGCTGGGCACCCCGCCCGCCTCGACCGGGCTCAACGGCCGCAACGGCAACCCGTACTACGCCGCGCTCGGGTACGTCCCGACCGGCGTGACGTGCAACCCGACCGCGTTGTTCGACCACGACTGCCAGTACCCGAGCTCGGCGACCCTGGAGTACGCGGCCGCCGACTCCGCCCTCGCCATCATGGCCCGGTCGCTCGGGCACACCGCCGACGCCGACCTGCTCGCCGCGCGCGGGCAGAACTACCGCAACCTGTTCGACCCGTCGATCGGGTTCTTCCGGCCGCGCAACGCGGGCGGGGTCTTCGCCACGCCGTACTCGCCCACCGACGGCGCGCACACGTTCCACGAGGCCGGGGCGTACCAGTACCAGTGGCTCGTGCCGCAGGACCCCGAGGGCCTCGTGGCGCTGCTCGGCGGCAGGGCGGCCGCGAACACCCGCCTCGACCAGTTCTTCGCCTACGGCGACCTGCTCAACGACCCGTCGGGCACGGCGCGCAACAAGTGGGTCAACGGCGCCTACGACTACTACAGCTTCACCACGTACAACCCGAACAACGAGCCGGACCTGCTAGCGCCGTACACCTACCTGTGGACCGGCCAGCCCTACAAGACCTCGACGGTACTGCGCGCCGCGTTCACGCTCTTCGCCAACGGCCCCAACGGCGTCACCGGCAACGACGACCTCGGCACCATGTCGGCCTGGTACGTGTTCGCGTCGCTGGGCCTGTATCCGCTCATGAACGGCGCGAACTTCTACGGCGTGAGCACGCCCCAGTTCCCATCGGCGCGGCTCACCGTCGGCTCGTTCGGGTCCCAGCAGGGCGGTACCGTCACCATCTCCGCCCCCGGCGTCACCGACGCGAACCGCTACATCGCCACCGCGGCCCTCGGCGGCACCGCCTTCACCCGCACCTGGCTGTCGCAGGCCGACCTCGCCCATGGCGCCGCGCTCGCCTACACCGTGGCCGGCGCCCCCGGCACCTGGGGCACCGGCGCCGCCGACGCCCCGCCGTCGTCGAACCACACGACACCGCAGGCCCCGCAGCCGAACCTGGCCCAGGGCCGCGCCGCGACCGGATCGGCCGCCTGCGCCGCCACGGAGGGGCCGGACAAGGCCGTCAACGGCAGCGTCACCGGCGGGAACACCGACAAGTTCTGCTCCCTGGCCGGCCCGGCCTGGCTGCAGGTCGACCTCGGCTCACCGCAGTCGCTGGCCCGGCTGGTCGTCAAGCACGCCGGCGCCGGCGGCGAGCAGGCGGTGTTCAACACCAAAGCGTTCACCGTCCAGCTATCCACCGACGGCAGCACCTGGCAGACCGCGGCCACGGTCACGAACAACGCCGACCCGGTGACCACGCACGAGATGCCGGCCACGACCGCGCGGTACGTCCGGCTCAACGTCACCACGCCGACCCAGAACGCCGACACCGCCACCCGGATCTACGAGCTGGAGGCGTACGGCGGCAGCACCGCACCGGCCAACCTGGCGCTGAACCGGCCCGCCACCGGCACCACCGCGTGCGCGGCCACCGAGGGCCCGGAGAAGGCGGTCAACGGCAGCGTCACCGGCGGGAACAGCGACAAGTTCTGCTCCGCGGTCGCCGGCGCCTGGCTGCGGGTGGACCTCGGCGTGACCCGCACGATCGGCCGCTTCGAGGTCGCGCACGCCCAGGCCGGCGGCGAGCCGGCCACGTACAACACGAAGGCGTTCACGATCGAGGTCTCCAGCGACGGCAACACCTGGACGAAGGCCGTCGACGTCGCCGGCAACACGGCGGCGAACACCACGCACCCGGTCAGCGGCGTCTCCGGCCGGTACGTCAGACTCAACATCGTCACGCCGACGCAGACCACCGACCAGGCGACCCGCATCTACGAGCTGCGCGTGTTCGGGTGAGGCCCGGGTGAGGCGGCGGGTGATTCTTCTGCTCACCCGGTCCGGACGGGATCGGCGAGCGCTGATGAGGTTTACCGTCGCCTCATGCCTCCGGCCCTTGTCCGCCCGTACGTCCGGGCCATCCCGATCACCCATGTCGCACCAGCCCACCAGGGCCGCTCGTTCGTGCCGCCACCCCGGACGGCACCGCCCGACTACCGCCCGCGCCACTCCACCGCCGGGATCCCCGTCGTCCCGGCGCCGGCCCAGCCGGTCCCGCCGACCCGGCCGGCTGGGGTGGTGCGGGCGGTCGTGGCGAAGCACCCGGGAACCCCGCGACGCCCGGGGCACTCGGCCCGGGCGTCGCGGCCCAGGCAGCGCCGGACCCCCGCCCTCGCCTGGGGCGCGCTGCTGATCGCGCTCGCCGCGACCGGGATGTCGATGCGCCCCGGCGAGCTGCGGGAGGGCAACCTCACCGCCGCCGAGCCGGGGCGGCCGCAGATGGTGCTCGTCCCGGCACCGGCCGCCGCGCCGGCCGTACCGCCGCGCGATCATCGGGCCAAGCACCTCCCCGACGCCCCCGTCCCGCCCGCGCGCTGAGGGCCGGCACCCATCGGGTCCCGTGAAAGGGTGACCGTGCGGCGCCGCGGGTGACATCTGCGGTACCGTGTGGGGGCTCGCGCACGGGGAGTGAGGTGACGCGGTGGCGGGCACCACCCTGGGCGGCCTGGCGCCCGGCGATCATGTGTGCGTCCTCCACGGCGGCCTGGTGGGCCGGTCCGGCGTGCTCGAAGCGTTCATCCTGCCCGCGCTGGACAGCGGTGACAAGGTCATCTGCCGCATCGCCAGGGTCGCGCCGGCGGTCGTCGCCGAGGCCCTCGAGGCCGCCGACGGCCGCGCCCGCGAGGCGCTGCGCAGCGGGCAGTTCGTGATCACCGGCGCCCGGGAGAGCTACCTGCCTTCGGGCGCGTTCGACCCGGAGCGGGTCATCGACGCCTGGCGCGAGGAACTGGACCGCATCCGCGAGGATGGCTACCCGGGGATGCGGGTGGTCGGCGACATGAGCTGGGCGGCGGACCCGGTCCCCGGGACCGAGCGGCTGGCCTGGTACGAGGCCGAGGTCAACCGGGTCTTCGTCGCCGGGTTCGCCTGCGTGGTCTGCCTGTACGACCGCAGCACGTTCTCGCCGGCGCGCCTGCGGCAGTACATCCAGGCCCATCCCGGCACCATCGAACCGGGCGTTCCCCGCATCCCGCAGTTGCGGCTGCGCTACACCAGCGACCCGCGCGGCCTGGCGATCGCCGGCGAGGCCGACATCGCCAACCGGACGGCGCTGGCCGCCGTGCTGGCCGGCCTGCCCCACGACGCGCCCGGCGACGGCCCGCTCACCATCGACGTCTCCGGCCTGACCTTCGCCGACGTGGGGACGGCGGCGGCCCTGCTGCGCTGCACCAGGGAGATCCCGCAGCTGCGCCTCACCGGCCTCAGCCCATACCTGAGCGACCTCCTGGACATGGTGGCACAAGCGACATGAGAGCGGGCGCGGCCGCGGGGCACCGGGGCCACTTTCACGAGACCGCCTTCTACGGTTCGGACGAGGAGTTCCTCGCCGTCGTGGCGCCGTTCTTCACCGAGGGCCTCGCCGTGGGCGAGCCGATCATCTCGGCGTTCGCCCCGCACAACCAGTCGATCGTGCGCTCCGTGTTCGGCGGCCGCGCCGGCATCCTGTTCGCCGACGCGGGCGCCCACTACGCCAGCCCGGCCACCGCCATCCGCCGATACAGCGGACTGCTCGCCGACTACGTGGCGGCCGGCGCCGCCCAGGTCCGCCTCGCCGGCGACGTGCCCCACCCGGGCCTGGGCGCGCCGTGGGACTGGTGGGGCCGCTACGAGGCCGCCGTCAACCGCGTCTGGGACGACTTCCCGGTCTGGGGCCTGTGCCCGTACGACACCCGCACCACCCCCGGCGACGTGCTCGACGAGGTGCGGCGCACCCATCCGCGGATCGCCACCACCGCCGGGCAGCACCACGCCAACCCCGACTTCGTGCCCCCCGAGGACTTCATGCGCGACCGTGCCTGGTCGTGGCGCGACCCCGTCGAGGACACCGAGCCGCTGGCCTACCTCACCGATCCGGCCCCCGCGACCGTCCGCGCCACCGTCGTCGCCACGGCCCCGGCCGCCGGGGTGCCGGCGAACGACGT
This sequence comes from Dactylosporangium sp. NPDC000555, assembly GCF_040300025.1. Taxonomy (NCBI): domain Bacteria; kingdom Bacillati; phylum Actinomycetota; class Actinomycetes; order Micromonosporales; family Micromonosporaceae; genus Dactylosporangium; species Dactylosporangium sp. NPDC000555. The sequence goes on from NZ_JBEPDB010000018.1 coordinate 44,966, forward strand.
GCGGGGCATGACCCTCGCCGCGACCGAGGCCGTCACGAACGCCATCGTCCACGGCGTGCCGCCGGTCGAGGTCCGCGTGTGGGCCGCCCCCGGCCGCATCGTCGTGGCGGTCACCGACCACGGCCCGGGCTTGTCGGACCCGCTCGCCGGCCTGCGGCCGACGGGCGCGGCGACGGGCGGCCTGGGACTGTGGGTCGCCCATCAGGTCTGCGCGTTCGTGTCCATGCAGCACCGCGACGGCGCCTTCACCGTCCGCCTGGTCGCCGGCCGGCCCCACCCCTGACGCAGCCCGGGCCGGGCCGGCGCACCCGCCCGCCCGGCCCCCGCGAACTGTGCTACGGGTTCCAGACCTGGAACTCCGAAAGCTGGCCCGCCGGCCAGCCGGTGTTCGCGCCGACCGTCACCCGCCAGTACCGCTGCGTCACCGCGGGGAAGGTGATCGTGACGGTGTTGTTCGACGCGGGGGAGAACGTGTACGACGCGGCCGCCGCCACCGTGACGAACGACGATCCGTCGGCCGAGGCCTGCAGCGTCAGCGTCTGGTTGCGGGCGCCCCACGACGCCGGCAGCTGCAGCACGACCCGGCCGGCCTGGCGGGCCGAGCCCAGGTCGACCTGGACCCACTGCGGGAACGCGTTGTTGACGCTCTCCCAGTAGCTGCCCTGGTTGCCGTCGGTGACGTTGGACGAGGCGTACGCCTGGTTGTGCGACGACTCGGTGGTCGGCCGGCCCGCGGCCAGGTTCGTCGGGGTCGTCGCGCCGCCCGCCGTGAACTGCAGGCTGTTGAGGTTCCAGCCGGCGTTGTCCTCGGCGAGGGTCAGCACCTGGGTGCCGGCCGGCAGGGTGAGCGTCGCGGTGACGGTGGCCCAGCTCTGCCAGCCGCCGGTCGCCGGGATGTTCACCGCGCCGGTGAGGTTGCTGCCGGAGGCGTCGGCCAGGTGCAGGGCGCCGGTCACGGCGCTCGGCGCGGCGACCCGGGCGCTGAGCGTGTAGGCGCCCGCGGTGGCCACGTTGACGGTGTAGCGGAACCACTGGCCGCCACTGGTCCAGCCGAGGTTGTAGCCGCCGCCGGTGTCGGACGTGGCCTCCAGGTCGACGCCGTCGGCGCGGTAGGCGTTGCCGGTGCCGTTGACCGACGTGACGTTGTACGCCAGGCCCTGACCGCCGGTGTCGTAGTTCTCGGCCTGGACCGTGCCGGGGATCGCGGCGGGAGCGCCGCCGAACGGGGCCTGGACCGGCCCGCCGCCGCCCTGCCAGCTGTTGCCGCTCAGGGTCGCGGCGAAGCCGCCGGAGTTGTTCAGGTACGGCGACGCACCGGCGCGCAGCCCGGTGACCGTGTTGCCGGTGATGGCGGCCGAGCCGCTCGGCGCCGGGTAGAACGGCGGCGCGACGACGATCCCGTTGCGCCACGGCGACGTGACGGTGTTGTTCTGCAGCTGGGTGTTCGTCGACGTGGAGAACCCGATGCCGTCGTACAGCGCGTCGACGACGGTGTTGTTGGTGACGGTGACCCGGTCGACGGCGCCGACGTTCTGGCCGTCGCCGCCGTTGCCGACCTGCAGCGCGGGCTGGCCCTGGTTGTAGCCGTTGCCGCCGGAGCGCGTCACGACGTTGCCGTTGACGGTGGCGCCGAGCAGGTCGCTGCCGTTGACGCCGAACCGGCCGGCGCCGAGGCCGATGTAGCGCGCCGTGTCGCTGATCGCGTTGTACTGCACGTCGTGCCCGCTGCCGCCGTAGATGCCGATGCCCTTGCCGCCCCACGGCGCGATCACCGTGTTGCGGGTGAACGACACGTTGGACATCGGGGTGTAGTACGTCCGGTTGCCGTTGCCGTCGGTGTTGTAGTTGACGGAGTTGATGGCCATGCCGTCGTCGCCGGTGCCGCGCACGAAGTTGTTGGTCGCGGACAGGTTGTTGCCGACCGAGTTGTTCAGCGAGACGTTGTTGAGGTTGATGCCGTCGGCCCAGATCGAGGTGAGCCGGCTGTTGCGCACGGTGCCGCCGGTGCCGGAGGCCCAGAAGCCCGACAGGGTGTGCTGGGTCCAGATGTTGTCGGCGACCCAGTTGGTGCCCGTGGTGTCCATCGCACCGCCGGCGCCGTCGGCCGTGGCCCGGCTGGTGGCGTTGGAGTCGATGTGGAAGTCCTTCACCGTGCACGACGTCACCTGGAAGACCGCGCCGAGCGGGGTGTTGTTCGGTAGCGGTACCGCGCGGTAGATGGTGCTGTACCAGGGTCCCGCGCCGGCGATCGTGATCCCCTGCGCGTGCAGGCCGTTCGTGCCCTTCAGGTAGAACGTCCCGGCCGGGATCCACAGGATCTTGCCCTGGGCCTGCGCCTGGTCGATGCAGCTCTGGATGGCCGCGGTGCTGTCCACGCCCGCGTTGCCGGGCACCGCGCCGCAGGAGGTGATGGAGATGGAGTTCGCCGGCTGGGCGATGGGCCCCGGCGGGTTCTCCACGTCGACGACGTCGATGTCGTAGTACGACGCGGTGTTCGCCGCGTCCTTCTGCAGCGCGAACGTGGCGCCCGGCGCGATCGGCGCTCCGTTGACGAAGGCGCTGGCCTCGTCGAAGAAGACGCGCGGGTTGCCGTCGGCGGGGTTCTGGTCGCTGCTGTCGTTGTAGTGGTTGTTGCCCTCGTAGACCCAGGTCTGCTTCGAGCTGAGGTTCAGGGCCTGGCGCAGCGCGCCGTCGACGTACAGGTTGAGGGTGGCGGTGATCCCCCCGCCGGTGGGGGAGTCCGGGATGCTCGCGCGCACGACGAGCGCGCTGATCGGGCGGCCGGTGGTATTCGTCCACTGCACGCGCTGGCCTGGGCCGGCCAGGTGCACGTACGCGTGGCCGGACGCCTCCAGGGCGGGGCTGGAGTACTGCGTGGTCGGTGCCGCGGTCAGCGACACGGTGGTGGCGCCGCCGCCGGGCGTGCCGGCCTCGGCCTCGTAGCTGGTGAAGGGCGTGCTCGCCCCGGCGGCCGGACCGGCGGCGGCCGGAGCCGGCGGTGCCGCCAGGAGCAGCGCGCCGGCCAGGGCGGTGGCGGCCGCCGAGGCCAGCACGCGGCGCGCGCCATTGATCGATGGTCGTCTCATCGGAGTCCTCCTCGGACCTGCGGTACGTAGCGGCGTACCTCGCGGTCCGTGAGCGCACCGCCGACGCGCGGCTCGGAACGCGACTGACGCAAGTATTTGCATACAACGCTCCGAACAGTCGCCCGTCAAGGGTCATCTTTCGGAGGTTCTTCGGCAAAAATTCGACGGCCTGAGGACGTTGGCGGACTGACGCGTGCCCTCACGCGTCGAACGAGAAGACGATCATGTCCAGCATGGGGATGCCGTCCTCGTGGATCGGCGGGCGGATGTAGGCGAAGAAGTCGCGGTGCACGGTCAGCATGCGGAAGCCGCACCGCTGGTAGAACGCGATGTTGTCCAGCGAGGAGTTCGCGGTGCCCACGATGAGCCGCCGCCCGTGCGCGGGCAGCTCGGCCTGCAGCGCGGCCAGGATCCGCCGCCCGTGCCCGAGCCGGCGTTGCTCGCGCGCGACGGCGAGATACACGATCTCGCTCGGCTCTCGCGCCGCCCAGCGCACGACGGCCGCGCCGACGGGCACGCCGCCGTCGCGCGCCGCGTAGGCCCGGCACGCCGGCTCGTCCAGCACGGCCCGGATCCGCTCGTCGCCCTCCTCGGCATCGCGCAGGATCGGCACGAGCTCCTCGGCCGCGGCCCGGTCCACCGCGACCAGCTCGAACGGCGGCGTCATGTCGCACTCCTTCGTCGGGACCGCCAGGTTGGCACCCGTTCGCGGGCAGGCTCAACCGATAAACGTCCGGGCCGTGTTCCGGTGCACCCTCACCCTCGGCGAGGTACGCGCCGGGCCGCCGGCGCCGCGATGGCCGGGTCCGGCGCTCACCCGGGCATGAGGCTCGGGCCGCTCGGGCGCTGACCGCCCCGCGCGAGGTGCACGATGGTGACGTGGCCGTGGACGTGCTGACCCAGATCGAGATCGGCCGGCCGCGCGACGTCGTCGCCGCATACGCCGCCGACCCGGGCAACGCCCCGCAGTGGTACGCCAACGTCGACTCGGTCGACTGGCGCACGGCACCGCCCGTGCGCCTCGGTTCGCGGGTGGCGTTCGTGGCCCGCTTCCTCGGCCGGCGGCGCGTCCACACCTACGAGGTCGTCGAGTACACCGCCGCCGAGCGGCTGGTGATGCGCACCGCCGAAGGGCCGTTCCCGATGGAGACCACGTACACGTGGGCGGACCACCCCGGCGGCGGCACCCTGATGACCATGCGCAACCGCGGCGAGCCGGCCGGCCTCGGCCGCCTCGCGGGGCCGCTGGTCGCGCTGGCGGTGCGCGCCGCGAACCGCAAGGACCTCGCCGCGCTGCGCCGCCGGCTCGAGCGGGGCTGACGGGGCTGGGCGGCCCGGCACGCCGCCGAGGCCGTCTACGCCTGACCCTGGCGGGGCCCGGCGCGGCCCTCGCGGGGCAGGCGCAGCTCGATCGCGCCGCCACCCCCGGCGGTGGCCGTCCGCAGCGTGCCGCCGTGCCGGGCGACGACCGCGCGAGCCAGCATCAGCGCCGTGGAGGTGCGCGCCCCGCCGGTCGCGGTGAAGAGCCGGTTGCTGGTGAGCTGCTCGTGCAGCGGCAGCCGCACGAGCCACCCGTCCGGCCCGGCCGTCGCCGTGACCCGCACCGGCGCGTCCCCGGCGGACGCGACCGCCACGGACAGCAGCCGCTCGAAGAGGGCCGCGAGCCACGCCGGGTCGGCCGCGATCGTGGCGCGCGGCTCGCCGTCGACGGCCAGCGTGACGGGCGCGGCGGCGGGCTCGCGGGCGTTCCACCGCGCCACCGCCTCGCGCAGCAGCCCGTCCAGCGGTACCGGTCGCACGTCGAGCTCGACCTGACCCTGCTCCAGCGCGTTGAGCGTGGACAACTCGTCGACGACGTCGCCGATGCGGGCCGCGTTGCGCCGCACCACGTCCAGCAGCTCGCCCACCCCCGCCGCCGCGGCCGCGTCCGGCATCAGCTCCAGCATCGTGCTGGTCGAGGTGAGCGGCGTGCGCAGCTCGTGGCACAGCGCCGAGACCAGCTCCGTCTTCTCGGCCACCTTCTGGGCCAGGGCCCGGTTGTGTTCCCGCAGCCGCCGCCGGACCTGCGATTGCAGGGTCACGTCCCGCACGACGAGCACCCACCCGCCGTCGCCGGGTTCGCCCGGGGCGTCCGGCTCGAGGCGGTGCCAGGCGGCCTGGACGCTGCGCCCGTCCGGCAGGCACAGTTGCTGCGGGCGCGGCGGCGGGGGCCAGCTCAGCGCCGCCGCGAGGGCCGGCGCGCCGCGGGCCGTCAGGGCCTCGGCGATCTCGGACAGCGTCATGCCCAGCGGGTCGGCCAGCCGCCCCTGCCCGACCAGCCCGAGCAGCTCCGGGACCGCCCGGTTGACCAGCACGAGCCGCCCGTCGGGCCCGGCCACCGCGACGCCCACGTCGAGCACCCCGATGACCTCGGCCAGCAGGTCGGGCGCGATCCCGGGCGCCGCGGCCACCCGCGCCCGCCCGGCCGATACCGCCGCGTTCACGGATCAGCTCCGCGGCGACTGAGGCGGCACGTGGGCGGCGAGCCCGGTGCCCGTGGGCATGAACTCCATCAGTTCACGGACCGCCGTGTCGTCGTCCTCCTCCGCCGGCAGCACCGTCGCCATCGCACCCCCAGGACCTCGGGTCGGTTGCTTTCCGTTCGACGGTACCGAATCCGCATGATCCAGATGCTACGTTCGGCAGGATATAGCCGACATACCCGACATGCACCGTTGGTCGTCCCTGCGGCCGGCGCCATCGACGAAGCGCATAGGGAGGTCGCCCCTCCATGCCCGCCGCACCCCGGCCTCCTGGCTCGCCGCCCCGCCCCGTGGCGGCCCGCGCCGACGCGCCCACTCCGGAGGCGCCGCGGCTGCGGACCGAGTTCATCCGCATCGCCGCGCACGAGCTGCGCACGCCGCTGACCGTCATACGCGGGTACAGCGACGTGCTCGCTTCCGGTCGCGCCGGCCCGATGAGCGAGCAGCAGCAGCGCATGGTCGCGCTGATCGACCTGTGCGCCGGCCGCGTGTACGGCGTCGTCGAGGACCTCATCGTGCTGTCCGGCCTCGACGACGGCAGTTTCGGCCTCGCCCCGCGGCCGACCGTCCTCGCCCCGCTCGCCGCCCGCGCGGCCGGGGAGCTCGCCACGCCGGCCCGCGCCGCCGGCGTGACGATCGACGTCGCCGTGCCCGAGGCCGTCGGGCTCCACGCCGACCCGCACCACCTGCGGCGGGCGCTGAGCAACCTGCTGTCCGCGGCGATCGGGTTCGCGCCGCGGCGCGGCACCGTGCGCCTGGCCGCCGACCCGTGCGCGGAGGGCGGCGTGCGCGTGGTCATCGCCTGCCCGGACGGCGGCACCCCCGCCGCGGAGCAGCGCGCCGCGTACGAGCGGTGCTTCGGCCCCGGGCCCGGCCTCAATCCCGGCGTCGCCGAGCTCGAGGGCGTCGGGCTGGCCCTGGCGGTGGCCGGGGTCGTGGTGCGCCGGCACGGCGGAACCCTCGACGTCGTGGCGCAGGACGCGGGCATCGCGGTCACCGTGACCCTGCCGCCCGCGCCGCCGCCCGACCCGGCGCACGTCCTGCTGCGCCGCCGCGGCGCCATCAGAACGTGAAGAGCGCGACGACCGCGTTCCGGCGGTGGGCGGGCACGCCGGCGGGGGTGTCAGCCGCCGAGCGAGGCGAAGAAGTCGCCGAAGCCGTTGGCGATCTCGAGGATGCTGCCGCCGATGGTGCCCACCACGTTGGCCGCGGACTGCGGGCGGTAGGCGACGAAGAACACCAGGAACGCCAGGCCGCCCCATTTGAGGATCTTCTTGACCATGGTCGCCTATTTCTCCCCATCCGGACGCTGGACATTCAGCGTAGCTGATCTGTGACACTCAGTGAAACTTCTCCATATGGTACTGCAATGACGATCGCAACACACTGAGGGGCATTCACGGTGGGTTCACTCAGGCCGCACCGGATGCACGCGAGGGCGTGACCCTCCGCCGGGGGCGAGGGGACGACAGGACAGGACCCGCGCGGGGTCGCAGCCGCCCTTCAGCCGGCCTGGATGGGTGGGTGAGACCGCGCTCCGAGGCCCGCTCCCGTGCCGGTGCGAGCACGGCCTGCGGCGTGATCGCGGTCATCTCAGCGGCCCACATCCGGTACGCCGGGCCAGCCGGTCGCGGCGCGGCAGCCGGGCCGGCGTCGGCGCGTACAGGCCCAGGGCGACGAGGGCGAGCGCGCCCATCGCGGCGGCGAGCCACAGCAGCGCGCGCCGCCGGAAGGGACGTCGGCAGGGGGATCGGCATGCGTCGGCGATCCCGTGTGCCGCGCGCCCCGGGTCGGGGGTGAGGCTGCCCCTGCCGGCCGCCGAGTCCGATCAGTCCGGCAGGATCTCGAAGCCGGCCCGCAGCAGGTCGGCGGGCTTGGAGCTGCGCCCGACGAGCAGCTCGAAGCGGCCCGGCTCGACGACCCGGCGCCCGTCGGCGGTGACCAGCGAACACGCCGCCGCCGGCAGCTCGAGCTCGACCTCGAGCCGCTGCCCGGGCTCGACGGTGACCTGGCGGAACGCCTTCAGCTCGCGCTCGGCCCAGGTGACGCTGGTGACGAGGTCGCTGACATACACCTGCACGGTCTCGATCGACGGCCGGGCGCCGGTGTTGGCCACCGTGACGCGGGCCCGCACGGTGCCGCCGGCCGGCACCAGGTCGCGCTCGACGCGCAGGTCCGAGTATTCGACCGTGGAGTACGACAGGCCCTCGCCGAAGGCGAACAGCGGCTCCTGGGTCAGGTCGGCGTAGCGGTTGCCGTGCTGGCCGCGGATCTGGTTGTAGTACACCGGCAGCTGCCCGGCGTGCCGGGCGAACGAGATCGGCAGGCGCCCGGCCGGCTCGATGAGCCCCAGCAGCAGCTCGGCGACGGCCCGGCCGCCCTGCATGCCCGGGTTGAACGCCTCGACGATCGCGGCGACGCCGTCGGCCGACGGCGGCAGGGTCGACGGCTTGGACTGGATCAGCACGACGATCACCGGCCGGCCGGTGGCGACGAGCGCGTCGAGCAGCGCGTGCTGGCCGCCCTGCAGCTCCAGCGTCGCCGTCGACTTGCCCTCGCCGGTCAGTGCCACGTTGTCGCCGAGCACCGCCACGACGGCGTCGCTGGCCTCGGCGAGCGCGACGGCCTCGGCGATCGCGGCCGGGTCGGCGGGCGCGGGCTGGAACAGCGGCGGGCGGGGCTGGCCGTCGGGGAAGTGGCTGCCGGCGGGGTCGGGCTGCAGGCTGCCGATCTGCGCGCCCGGGGCGTGCGCGACCGTCCAGCCCTGCGGGGCCAGCGCGCGCAGCCCGTCGAGCACGGTCGTGATCGTCTCTCGCGGGTGCCCGTCCGGCATCCAGTCGACCTGGCCCGACGCGCCGGCCCAGTCGCCGAGCTGGGCGTGCGGGTCGTCGGCGTTGGGGCCGACGACCGCGATGCGCCGGGTCGCACCCGACAGCGGCAGCGTGCCGTCGTTGCGCAGCAGCACCAGCGAGCGGCGGGTGAGCCGCAGGTTGAGCTCGGCGTGCGGGGCGCTGCCGATGATCGCGGCCTGGCGCTGCGGGTCGGCGGCGCGGGGGTTCTCGAACAGGCCCAGCTCGAACTTCAGGCGAAGGATGCGGCGCACGGCCGCGTCGATCCTCGCCTCGGCGAGGCGGCCCTCGGCCACGGCCCGCTGCGCGGCCTCGAAGAAGACCGGGGTGGTCATGATCAGGTCGTTGCCGGACTCGACCGCGACGACGGCGGCCTCCACGTCGTCGGCGCAGACCTTCTGCTCCCAGACCATCCGCCCGACGTTGTCCCAGTCGGTGACGAGCGTGCCGGGGAAGCCCCATTCGCGCTTGAGCACGCCGTCGAGCAGCCAGCGGTTGGCGGTGACCGGGACGCCGTCGATCGCCTGGTATCCGAGCATGAACGTGGCGCAGCCGGCCTGCACGGCGCGCTCGAACGGCGGCAGGAACCAGGAGCGCAGCTTGCGCGGCGTGAGGTCGGCCTCGCTGGCGTCGCGACCGCCCTGGGTCTCGGAGTAGCCGGCGAAGTGCTTGGCGGTGGCGAGCACGGCGGTGGTGTCGCCCAGGCCGCCGCCCTGGTATCCCCGGATCATCGCGGCGCCGAACTCCCCGACGAGGTGCGGATCCTCGCCGAACGTCTCGTCGACGCGCCCCCAGCGCAGGTCGCGGGCGACGCACAGCACCGGCGAGAACGTCCAGTGCAGCCCGGTCGTGGAGATCTCGGTCGCGGTCGCGCGCGCGGCGCGCTCGACCAGCTCCGGGTCCCAGGTGCAGGCCATGCCGAGCTGGGTCGGGAACACGGTCGCGCCCGGCCAGAACGCGTGGCCGTGGATGCAGTCGTCGGCCATGAGCAGCGGGATGCGCAGCCGGGTGGCTTCGACCATGGCCATCGCCTCGCGGATGCGCTCCGGGGAGGCGTGCAGCAGAGAGCCGGCCGTCCTCGTCAGCACCGCGTCGGCGAGGTCGAGCCGCGCGTCGAGCTGCAGCATCTGGCCGATCTTCTCGGCGAGGGTCATCCGCCGGACGAGATCCTCGACGCGCTCCTCGACCGGCAGGGCCGCGTCCTGGTACGGGAGTCTCTCGGTCACAGTCGTCACGATCCGTCGTCCTCTGCCAGCATGCTAGAAACTTTTTCCGGTGTTTCCGGTTGATAGGGACGTTATTGGTAACCTAGGCTGCTGTCAATGCGCGAAACTGTTTCGGGAGGTGGCATGGGCGACCAGCATTCGCGCGTCACGCTGGAGGACGTCGCCCAGGCCGCCGGGGTGTCGAAGGCCACCGCGTCCAAGGTGCTCAACGGGCGCCCCAACGTCGATCCGCGGACCCGCCGCAGGGTCGAGGAGACGATCAACGCGCTCGGCTACGTGCCCAGCACCGGCCCCCGCGAGGCGCAGGCCGAGGCCGCCGCCGTCGACGTCGTGTTCGACTCGATGGTCAGCATGTATTCCCTGCAGGTGCTCCACGGCATCCTGACCGCGGCCCGCGACCTCGGCGTCGAGGTGGTCGTCGACGTGCTCGACCAGGCCGGCTGCGCGGGCACGCCGCTGAGCGACGCGTGGCTGACGCGCTCCGCCGCCCGCCGCCGCCTGGGCGTCATCGTGGTGTCGCTGGCCCTCACCGCCGGCCAGGTCCGCACGGTGGAGGAGCTCGGCCTGCCGCTGGTCTCGGTGGACCTCACCGGCCCGCTCGGCGCAGGCCTGGCCAGCGTCGCCTCGACCAACTTCGCCGGCGGGACGCAGGCGACCGAGCATCTGCTGGCGCTGGGTCACCGGCGCATCGGCTTCGCCGGCCTGCCCGCGCAGATCGCGGCGTCGCGGGAGCGGCTGCACGGTTACCGCAACGCGCTCGAGCTCGCCGGGATCGAGGCCGACCCGGCCCTGGTCGTGCACGGCGGCTTCTCCGCCGAGGCCGGTTGCCGGATGGCCCTGGAGCTGCTGCGCCTGCCCGACCCGCCGACCGCGATCTTCGCCGCCTGCGACGGCACCGCGTTCGGCGTGTTCGAGGCGGCCCGGCGGCTGGGCCGCCGGGTGCCCCAGGAGCTGTCCATCGTCGGCTTCGACGACGTCGAGCCGGCCAAGCTGTCCTCGCCGCCGTTGACCACGGTGCACCAGCCGATCGCGGACATGGGCCGGGTCGCGATGCGCACCCTGCACACCCTGGCCCACGGCGGCGTGCCCGACTCGTTGCACATCCAGCTCGCAACCCATCTGGTGGTCCGCGAGTCGACCGCCCCGCCGCGGGGCAGTGCTCCATGAGCACATCCACCACGAGGACGGCTTGGCCGGCCATCATGCGGATGCCGCTGGACGGGATCGCCGCCCGCCTGCCCCGAAACCGCCCGGTCGGCCTCCGGGCCGGGCATCCTGGAAGGGTGCGGCCGACAGCGACCGAGGAGGAGCGATGCACGCAAACGTCGGAGATCGCCTGATCGTCGAGGGCGCTCACGTCGGTGACACCCGCCGCGAGGGCGTCATCACCCAGGTGCGGCGCGACGACCACACGCCGCCGTACACCGTACGCTGGCTCGACGGGCACGAGGGCCTGGTCTTTCCCGGCCCGGACGCCCACATCGTGCCGGCGGAGTCACCCGAGTCCCGCTGAGCGCCGTCCGGAGGTACGCCGGCTCCCGGCGCGTCGCGGCGTCATCGCGACTGGCCGTCGCGCGCGGCCTGGCGTCGCCCGTGTCGAGGAGGACCGGCCGCCCACCGCGGCGCCAGGTCGGGGCGAACCCGCGCCGGGCGTGTACTCGCCCGGCGCGCCTCATGACGGCGAAGCGGCCGGCGTGCCGGCGGCTGCGGCTATGCGGGGTCGGCGGCGATGCGGGCCAGGCGCTGCGGGGTCGGCCAGCGCACGTCCCAGGCCCAACCGGCCTTCTCGAACAGCCAGATGGCGCGGGCCGAGACGTCGACCTGGCCGGGCAGCACGCCGTGGCGGGCGCAGGTCGGGTCGGCGTGGTGCAGGTTGTGCCACGACTCGCCCATGCTCAGCAGGGCGAGCGGCCAGAAGTTCGCGGAGCGGTCGCGGGCGGCGAACGGGCGTGCGCCGATCATGTGGCACACGGAGTTCACCGACCAGGTCACGTGGTGCAGGGCGGTGACGCGGACCAGGCCGGCCCAGAAGAAGGCCGTCACCGCGCCCTGCCAGCTCCAGCTGATGAGGCCGCCGAGCAGCGCCGGTGCGGCGAGGGTGACGATCGTGAGCGGGCCGAACAGCCGGTGCACGAGGCGGATGTCGCGGTCGGTCAGCAGGTCGGGGGCGAAGCGCTCCTGGTTGGTCAGGTCGCGCTCGAGCACCCAGCCCAGGTGGGCGTGCCAGAAGCCGCGCACCAGCGCCGCGGGGGAGGTGCCGAACAGCCACGGCGAGTGCGGGTCGCCCTCCTTGTCCGAGAAGGCGTGGTGGCGGCGGTGGTCGGCCACCCAGTGCAGGATCGGGCCCTGTACCGCCATGCTGCCGGCGACGGCCAGGCCGATGCGCAGCGCGCGCTTGGCCTTGAAGGCGCCGTGGGTGAAGTACCGATGGAAACCCACCGTCGCGCCGAGACACGTCACGGTGTAGAAGGCCGCGGCCAGGATGACATCCAGCCAGGCCAGCCCCCAGCCCCAGGCGATCGGGACCGCCGCGAGCAGCGCCAGGAACGGAATGATGACGAACGCGTAGACCGCGACGTGCGCCGGGATGGGGCGCTTGCGGCCGAGGAGGGGCTTCACCGCCGTGGTCATGCGCGGACCGTAGCCGCCGGTCATGGCTGGCACCCCGCGAACAGGATGCCGGCCCACGACGGTCAGGTGACGTGATTGGCGACCAGGAGCCGATCCCGGGCCGGGCAGCCTACAAGTAGACGTCCAAACGGCCGGTGAAGAGACCTGAGGACTGCGGCCGCGGCTGCTGGACGGCATCGACGTTCGCCCGGGCGTCCTCGGCCCGCCTGCGCAGCCGGTCCTCGACCGTTCGCTGCTGCTGGATGCGCTGCTGATCCTGCTGCTGGGCCCGGCGCTGGTCGTCGAGGCGCTGCTGCTGCAGCCGCTCCTGCACCAGCCGCTCCTGGTCATTGTCCCGCGAGGTGGGCGGTCCCGCCGTGGTGGTCGGCACGGTGGGCGCGGCCCGCGTTACCGGTGTGATCGACATCGCGTACCCCCGTTCTGCGGCTCAATGCTCTACGCATTGGCACGACTTCTGTAGGTTACCAGAATTGTGATCATGGCGCTCGGTGAGCCAGCCCCCGCCTCGACTCGTGGCGCGTGGGTCGTCCCGAGGCCCTGACGTACTGACTACGCTTGCGAGGGGCCGCCAGAGACGCCGGTCACGTTCCGGAATCGTTGCTGCGCGTTCCGGTTGACTCGTAATGTCACGGCGGAAGTCAGACGGAGAGGCATCCCATGTCCAGCGACACGGTCCCGCAGGAATCCGACAACCGGCACGCCCCGCCGGCGACGGTGGTCATCTTCGGCGCCTCCGGCGACCTGACGCGCCGCAAGCTGATCCCCGCGATCGAGAGCCTGGCCCGGCACAACCGGCTCACCGAGCGGTTCGCGGTCGTGGGCGTGGCCCGCACCCCCATGGACGACGAGCAGTTCATCCACAACGTGCTGGGCGACCGCGGACTGTCCGGCATGCCGCAGCTGACCGGCGGGGTGCGGTATATCGCCGGCGGCTACGACGACCCCGAGACCTACAAGAGCCTGTCGGCGCTGCTCGACGAGCTCGACGAGCAGCGCGGCACCGCCGGCAACCGGGTGTTCTACCTGTCCACCCCGGCCGAGGCGTTCCCGCTGGTCATCAACGGTCTCGCCGGCGCCGGGCTCAACCAGGCCCGGGACGGCTCCTTCGCCCGGCTGGTCATCGAGAAGCCGTATGGGCACGACGAGGGCAGCGCCGGCCGGCTCGACCAGACCGTGCACGCCGCCTTCGAGGAGGCGCAGGTCTTCCGCATCGACCACTACCTGGGCAAGGACACCGTCCAGAACGTGCTCGCGCTGCGCTTCGCCAACTCGATCTTCCAGCCGATCTGGAACCGCACCTGGGTCGACCACGTGCAGATCACCGTGGCCGAGACCCTGGGCGTCGGCACCCGCGGCAGCTTCTACGAGAACGCCGGCGCGATGCGCGACATCGTGCAGAACCACGTGCTGCAGGTGCTCGCCCTGGCCCTCATGGAGCCCCCGGCGTCCTTCTCCGCCGAGGCGGTGCGCAACGAGAAGGTGAAGCTGCTGCAGGCGATCCGCCTGCCCCGCGGCCGCGACATCGACGACATCGCGGTACGCGGGCAGTACACCCGCGGCGGCACCCGCGAGGAGCTCATGCCCGGCTACCGCGAGGAGCCCGGCGTCGACCCGCTCTCGCGCACCGAGACCTACGCGGCCCTGCGTCTCGACGTGGACAACTGGCGCTGGGCCGGCGTGCCCTTCTACGTGCGCACCGGCAAGCGGTTGCCCAGCCGGGTCACCGAGGTGGCGCTGCAGTTCCAGCGCCCGCCGCACCTGCCGATCCCCGACTCGCAGCTGACCGAGCTGCAGCCGGACGCCCTGATCCTGCGCATCCAGCCGGACGAGGGCATCGCGCTGCGCTTCGGCGCGAAGGTTCCCGGCCACTCGTTCCGCGTCCGTTCGGCGAGCATGGACTTCTCGTACGACAAGACGTTCCGCGAGGAGTCCCCGGAGGCGTATGAGCGCCTGCTGCTCGACGCGCTGATCGGCGACACCACCCTGTTCATCCGCTCCGACGAGGTCGAGCAGTGCTGGCGGATCGTCGACCCGATCATCGAGCGCTGGGCCGAGGACCCGAGCCCGATCCCGACGTACGAGGCCGCCTCCTGGGGCCCGACGGACGCCAACCGCCTGATCGAGCGCAGCGGCCGCGCCTGGCGCAACACGGTGGCCTGACCCCGGCCCGTTCCCCGCGACTCCTTCGACGCCTCACGTTCGCGCCGCGGCCGGGTGGCTCACCACCTCGGCCGCGGCACACCGCTCGACCCGGGCCGGCCGCGTCCGCTGCGATCAGGCGCTGTGGTGGACGGCGACGGTCCCCGGACACGGACAGTGGCCCGGGACCGCCGTGCCAGTCCGCCACGACCGTCCGGAAGACCCCACCACGAAGGCCACCGCGGTCGTCACCGCGAGGATGAGCACGGCTGACGCGTAGATGTCGAATACCGAGGCGAGCCCGATCCACGGCACCGCGACACCCGCGAGCACCGCCGGCACTCCCAGGGCGAGGTAGGCGGCGACGTAGACCGCACCGACGACACCCGCACGCTGGTCGCTGCCCACCTCCGCGGTCAGTAGCCGGAAGACGCCGGTGAACGCGGGACCGAAACCCACGCCGACGATCGCGGTTCCCAGGTAGAACAGCGCGCTGTCGGTGCGATTGACGGCGATCAGCGTGAGCACGACACCGGCGACGAGCGTGCCGCTGCCGGAGATGATGGCCAGCCTGGGCGACCACGACCGGGTCGCGATCGAGCCGGCCGCTCCCGTGGCCGACAGCGTGAAGATGACCAACCCGCCGGCCAGGCCGGACTGTTCGTGCAGGACGTTTCGCACGATCGACGGGCCCAGGGACAGGTAGAGGCCGCTCAACGCCCAGAACGCGACGATGCACGGTACGAGCGTCGCGAACGTCGCGTTCAGCGCCGGTGGCACGCCGACGCGAGGGCGCAGCGCGGGATGCCAGCGGGTCCGCTGCGACACGGTCTCCGGCATGGCCAGCACGGCGCCCAGCCCGGCCACGAAGAAGGCGGCCAGCGCCCAGAACACCAGCGGCGCACGCGGCGGCGCGAAGGTGGTCACCAGGCTGCTGCCCAGGCCGCCGAAGGCGAGCCCGACCGCGGGCGCGACGCTGCCGGCGAGCGCCCCGGCTCCCGGGCGCTCGCGCGGCTGCACGTCGAAGAGCATCGCGCCGATCGCGCCGGTGGCGATGCCCGTGCCGAGTCCCTGCAGGAGCCGGGCGACGTAGAGCATCGTCGTGTCGCCGGCCGTCGCGAACGCGAGCATCGCGACGCACTCGATCAGCACAGCGACAGCCAGCACGGGTCGCCGTCCCAGACGGTCGGACGCCGAACCGGCCCACACGAGCGCCGCGAGCAGCGCCGCCACGTACGCCGCGTAGACGACGGTGAGCGTGGCCGTGGAGAAGTGCCACCGCGCCTGGTAAACCGCGTACAGCGGTGACGGTGCGCTCGCCGCGAACAGGAACATGACCAGGATGACCGCGAGAAACCAGAACGTCGCGGTGCGGGAGAGTCGCATCACCGCGCGGCCGGGGCCGGCGTCGCATAGATCATGCATCGACGCTATCGAAGCCGGGCATACGAGGGGTGATGCCCGGGCACACCGTGCCGCCGCCCTGGCGACAGCGGCCGCCGGCTCGGCGGGAGCGCCCGCGCACCGGTCCGCTTCGGCGGTAAGAATTCCGTAACGCCGGTGGAGATCATGGACACAAATGGCCTTTCCGAACGGAGGGAACATGCGTGACATGCAGCAACAGGTGACCGAGGCCATCCAGCAGATCGTCGCGTCGGGCCAGGAACGTGGGCTTCAGGTGGCGGTCTACCGGCACGGCGAACAGATCGTCGACGCGACCGCGGGCTACGCGGACACCGGTCGACCCGTCACCTCTGACACGCTGTTCCACGTGACTTCGACCGGAAAGGGGCTCACCTCGACGGTCGTCCACGTCCTCGTGAACGCCGGCGCGCTCAGCTACGACACACCGCTTGTCGATCTGTGGCCGGAGTTCGCGGCCAACGGCAAGGATCGCACGACGGTCCGCGACGTGCTGACCCATTCGGCCGGTGTGCCGGCCGTGCCCGCGGACACGAGGCCGGAAGACCTCTGTGACTGGGACGAGATGTGCGTACGGATCGCCGGGGCGACGCCGTGGTGGGAGCCTGGGACGCAGACGGGCTACCACCCCCAGTCGTATGGTTACCTGCTCGGCGAGCTCGTCCGCAGGGCGACCGGGCAGACCATCTCCACGCAGATGCGTGAGCGCGTCGCCGGCCCGCTCGGGGTCGTCGACGAGTTGTACTTCGCGGTGCCCCCGAACGAGCTCGGGCGGGTGGCTCGGCACGAGCAGGCCGAGGGCGAGCACCTGACCGCGGAGATGGCGGCGGCGCTGGCCGAGTCCGTCCCGTTCTTCCGCGTTCTCGACGGCTGGACAGCGGCGCCGCCGCACGCGATGCCGGACGCCGGCTACTGCAACCGGGTCGACGTGCTCACTTCCGAGATTCCCGCGGGCGGTGTGATGTCGGCACGTGCGATCGCTCGCATGTACGCGGCGTTGATCGGGCCCGTCGACGGCGTACGACTGATCCCGCAAGCCCAGTTCGCGGAGGTCGGCGCCGTCGAGGTGGGCGGAGTCGACGCGGTGCTCGGTTTCTCCGTCAAGCGGGGCCTCGGCTACGACGTCGGCTTCCAAGGCCCGCTCGACAGCCCCACCCTCTTCGGCATGGCCGGCAGCGGCGGCACCGCCGCCTTCGCCGATCCGGCCACGGGCATCGCGGTCGCCGTCGCGAAGAACCGTGTGACGGCCGGCGACTACAGTTCGTTCCTGGCCATCAGCGCTATTGTTGCGGAGTACCTCTGAGGACCGGGCTCCAGCCCGGCAAAGCCGGCACCGCGGTCTCATCTGGACGATCGGACCGCAAGGTCAGATCGCGATTGGGGACGATGGAATTCGGCGTTTTAGGACCGTTGCTGGTCAGGTCCGATCATGGGCAACCGCTCGACGTCTCCCGGCCAAAGGTTCGCCTGCTGCTGACGATTCTGTTGGTCCACGCAAACTCCGGGGTCAGCGTCGAAACGCTGATCGACAGCCTCTGGGGCACGCAGCCGGTGCGGTCGGCACGGGCAAATCTGAAGTCGTACGTGGCGGCCCTCCGGCGTGCCCTCTCGTCGGAGGGCCGTTCGGAGGCGCCCGTTCGTACGGCCGCGAACGGCTACTCGATCCATGTCGCGGCGGAGTCGCTCGACCTGCTGGTCTTTCAAAGGCTGGTGGAGGAGGCGGCACGCGCGCGCCAGGTGGGTGACCACGAGGCGGTCGCGGAGCGGCTCGGGTCGGCGCTCGCGCTCTGGCGCGGCAGCGCGTTCGAGGACGTCGCGGCACTGCCCGACGTGCTCGTCGAGGCCGCACACCGGTTGGAGGAGCAACGTCTGACCGCGATCGAGGACCTGGTGACGGCCCGGATCGCGCTCGGGGAGCACTCGGAGGTCATCGGCCAGCTCCATGCGTGGATCGCGCGGTACCCGCTGCGGGAGCGGATGTGGGAGCAGTTGATGCTCGCCCTGTATCGTGACGGCCGGCAGGCGGAGGCGCTGGCGGTGTACAAGCGCCTGCGTGCCCAGCTGATCGAGGAAATCGGAGTGGAGCCCGGGCCACCGCTGCGGGAGCTGCAGAAGCGAATCCTGAACGCGGACCCGGCGTTGCTCCTGCCGCAGAACCGGGTGCGCCGCGAGCCGCCCACACCACACCAGCTGCCGATGGACGTCGCCACGTTCGTCGGACGCCGGACCGCCCTGGACACGGTGCGCGAGCTGCTCGACGAGGGCGACACCGCACGACGCGTGCCCGCCGTCGTCATCCACGGCGCGCCGGGAGTCGGCAAATCGGCGTTCGCCGTGCGCGTGGCCGGCATGTTGACGGACCGGTTCCCCGACGGGGAGCTGTATGTCAACCTGCACGGCGCGACGCCCGGCGTCCCTCCGTTGAGCGCCGGCGAGAGCTTGGGCCGGCTGTTGCGTGCACTCGGCGTCGACCCCGGTCACGTCCCGCAAACCGCGGACGAAGCAGCCACGCTGTTCCGGACCCTGGTCGCCGGTCGCCGGATGTTGATCCTGCTCGACAACGCGTCCTCCGCCGCGCAGGTCCGTCCGCTCATGCCGGGAGGCTCGGGATCACGGGTCATCGTCACAAGCCGGGACGAGCTGTCCGCCCTGGACGGAGCGGAACATGTCCGTCTCGGGCCGCTCAGCGTCGACGAGGCGCAAGAGATGCTCTCGTTGCTGCTACCGGCCTCATCCGCGATCAACCGCGAGTCGACTCGCGCCCTCGCCGAGCTCTGCGACCGCCTGCCGCTGGGACTGCACATCGCCGCCGCGAGGCTCAGGGCCAGAGCGGACTGGAACGTCGACAATCTCGTCTCCCGTCTGTCGGACGCGCGGGAGAGGCTCAGCGAGCTCCGGGCGGGGGACCTTGCCGTCCGTACCAGCCTCGGGGTGAGTTTCTCGATGCTGCGACAGAGCGAGAGCGCGGTCGATCGGGCCGCCGCACGGGCCCTGTGCCAGCTGAGCGTGCTCGAGGTCGCGTGCGTGGACCTGTATGCCGCGGCCGCGGTCATGGAAACCACGGCGGCGAAGGCGGAACGGGTCCTCGAGCGGCTGCTGGAGTCCCACCTGGTCGAGGTCGAGGCCGGCGGAAGGTTCCACAGCCACGACCTGGTCAGGCTCTTCGCGGCCGAACGCGCCCATCACACCATGAACCACAGTGTCCTCACATCGACGGTCACCCGCGGCATGGCGTACTACCTGGCCACCTCGCGGCACGCGACGACGCTCGTATACCCGCGCCGCGCGCACGGGCCGGTGCCGGACTTCGTCTCACCGGCGCGGACGTTCGCCGACCCGGACGAGGCCGAACGATGGCTGGAGGTGGAGCGTGAGAATCTCGTCGCCGTGACCCGGCAGGCCCTGCGTGGCGACGATGAACAGGCGGCGTTGGGCGTGGGGCTGACGATCGCGCTGCACTGGTTCTTCGCGAACTCGGGCTACCCGAGCGACGCGGTGCTGCTCACGGAGTCGGCTTTGCCGGTGACGACGCGCAACGGTGACCGCGCATCGGAGGCGTATGTGCGTGACAGCCTCGGGCTCGCCCTGACCGTGCGCGGCCTCGTGCCGGAGGCACGTCGTCAGTTCCAGCTGGAGCTGGAACTCTGCCGTGCGATCGGCGACCGTTTCGGTGAGCAGCGGGCGTTGGGAAATCTCGGCCGGTCCTATGTGCTGGACGGCCTGGCGGAGCAGGCGGTGCCGCTGTTCGAGCAGCAGATCCGGATCGCACGCGAGCTCGGTTTCGAGGTGGGGGAGGTGTTCGCGCGCCTCTCCATGGCGCGGGCCTACCAGCAGCTCGGGCGTCTGCATGACGCGATTGAACTGTTGCGGGCGGCAATTGCCTGGTGCGACGCCACGGGGGATGACTATTTCGGGGCTTCCGCGCTCGTCGACCTCGCTCAGATATACATGGACGCCGGCGACGTCCGTGAAGCCGTCGACCTGCTGCTCGGGAGCCTCGAACGCGCGCGGCGGTCGCGCTACCGGCTCGGAGAGGTATGGGCGTTGACCGGTCTGTCCCGAGGATGGCGCCTGCTCGGCTCACCGGACCGGGCACTGGTCTGCGCGCGCGAAGCGTCTGCCCTGGTCCGTGCCAGCGGCTATACCCGGGCCGCCGAGGCGATCCGCGAAGAGTACACGCATGCGCTCAGCGCCGTCGGGCGGTGAAGGTGAGGCATGGGCCGGTGACGAGGGCCGGTCGGCGCGATGGCGCCGCCGGTCACCTCAGCACCTGCTTCGTCTCGCCGGTGCCGGTCGGCAGGTCGTCGGGCGCCAGGTCGAGACCCCGTTCGAAGTCGGCGTCGAAGTCCCCTCCCAGGGCGCCGCGGGCGGCGGTCGTGGTGCGCTCGAGGTCCTCCCGCTCGGTGGCGGTGACGGGCTTCCCGGCCGGCTCGCGGGCGGCCGAGGCGGCGCCGAGCAGCGTCGCGGCGGTGTGGTGGTCTCCGCCGGCCGCGGCCGTGCCGGCCAGGGCCGTCAGGGCGGCCGCGATGTCGCGGGCGGCGCCGAGATTGCGTGCGATCCGCAGCGCTTCGCGGTGGTGTTCCGCCGCCGTGGTCAGATCGCCGCGGTGCTCGGCGATGTGGCCCAGCTCGACGAGGACGCTGGGAACGTAGAGGGGTTGGCCCGCTTCGGTGTCGCGGTCGGCCGCGGCGTCGAGCAGCGAGCGGAGGTGTGTCGTGGCGCTGTCGTAGTCGCCGGTGCGCCGGGCTGTCCAGGCCAGACCCATGGTCGCGAAGTGAGCGAGCAGGGGCGCGCCCTGTTGCTCGGCGAGTGCCAGAGCTTCGCTGCTGTGTGCCAGGGCCTGCGGGTAGTCACCGCGTTCCATGGCGATCCAGCCCAGCCAACCGAGGTGGCCGGCGACGTCGGCCCAGAGGCCGAGTTCGCGGGCGATGCCGAGTCCTTCGGTGTGCAGCGCGACGGCGGTGTCGTGGTCACCGCCCAGGCTGGCGTAGGCCCCGAGCCACTCGGTGGCCTGCAGCACACCCCAGCGGTCACCGAGCCGGCGGAAGAGCGCGGCGGCGCGGGTGCCGTCGCGGGCGACCGTCTCGGCGTCACCGCGGATGTAGGCGAGCTTGGCCAGCAGGGTGAGGGTCGCGGCCGTACCCCAGATGTCGTTGGCTTTGTCGAAGCGGGACAGGGTGTCGTTCAGCAGGGTCTCGATCGCGGTGACATCGCCGAGGTCGATCTCGGCGTAGGCGAGGAACCATGCGGCGCGCGCGTAGGCGTCGTCGTCGGCGGTGTCGTCGAACTCGTGCAGCGCCGCTTCGTGGCGCGCGGGCCAATCGCCCACGTCACCGAGCAGGAAGGCGAAGCCGGTCTCCCATGCGATGGCCCTCGCCCGCGCCGATGCGGAGCCCGGTTCGGTGCCGACGGCGAGCGCGGCACGCAGCGCACGGTGGGCCTCGCCGAGGCGGCCGCGTAGGAACCAGTACCAGGCGAGCCCGTTGACGAGCCGCAAAGCGGCCTCGCCGGTCCGCTCGCGGATGGCGAAATCCAGGGCGGTCCGCAGGTTGGCCGCCTCGGCGTCGAGGATGTGCAGCCAGTGTGCCTGGTCAGGCCCCCGCACCAGGAGCTCGGCCTTCTCCGCCAGCGCGATGTAGTAGCGAAGGTGGCGCTGCCGGGTCGGGCCGAGGTCGTCGGTTTCGCGGAGGCGGTCGAGGCAGTACGCGGCGACGGACTCCAGCAGCCGGTAGCGGGGCGCGTCGGTGTTGCGTTCGACTCGCACCACCAACGACCGGTCGACGAGGCGGGCGAGCAGATCCGGCACGTCCTGCGGGCCGATGCCGGCGGCGGCGCAGATCACTTCGGCGGCATCGAGCGTGCAGCCGTCGGCGTGGACGGCGAGGCGGCGCAGGACGATGCGTTCGGGTGCGGTCAGCAGCCGCCAGCTCCAGTCGATGGTCGCGTTCAGAGTCTGGTGGCGGGGCTGGCCGCCGCGGTGTCCGGGCGCCAGCAGGCGGAACCTGTCGTCGAGGCCGGCAACGAGTCGCTGGATGCCCAGACCGCGCACCCGTGTCGCGGCAAGCTCGAGCGCCAGCGGGAGGCCGTCGAGGCGCCGGCAGAGGGCGGCGACCAGGCCGGAGTTGGACGGGTCGAGGATGAACCCCTTGTTGGCGGCCGCGGCGCGGGCCACGAACAGTCGTACCGCGCTGGAGCCTCCCGGGTCGTCGGCGGCCGCCGGCAGGTCCAGCGGCGGCACCGGCCAGACGACTTCGCCGGGCACGTTGAGCGGCTCGCGGCTGGTGGCGAGGATCACGAGATCCGGCGCCGCGTGCAGCAGCCGGGTGGCCACGGCGGCGGCGTCGGTGATGAGGTGCTCGCAGTTGTCGAGTAACAGCAGCATCCGGCGGGGCCGCAGTGCGGCGGCGAGCCGGTCGACGGGAGGTGCGGTCCCGGCCGCGGTGTCTCGAAGGCCCAGCGTGGTGATCACCGTGTCGACGACCGCGTCTTCGCCCTCGTCGACGGCGGCGAGCTCGATCAGCCAGGCCCCGTCGGGGAAGGACGGCTGCGCGCGACGTGCGGTCTCAAGCGCGAGCCGGGTCTTGCCCACGCCGCCCGGACCGGTCAGGGCGACCAGCCGGTTGCCGTGCACCAGGTCGGTGACCTCGATGATGGCCTCGTCGCGGCCGAACAGATCGGTGACCGGGGTGGGCAGGTTGCTCGTCGGCTGCGGTGCCGGTGGTGCTGCCGGCGGCGCGTCGAGCGCCGGATCCTGAGCCAGGACCGCCTGATGGAGCGCCGCGATCTCGGGTCCTGGTTCGACTCCGAGCTCCTCGACCAGCTGGGATCGAAGTTCGGCATACGTCTCGAGTGCCTCGGTCTGCCGGCCGGACCGGTAGAGGGCCAGCATGCGCAGCCCCCGAGTCCGCTCGCGGAGCGGGTTCTCGCCCACCACGTCGGCCAGCGAGTCGGCGACCGCGGCGTGCCGGCCCAGCGCGAGCAACGCCTCGGCTCGGTCGTCGACCGCCGTCAGCCGCTGTTCCTCCAGGCGGGCCAGTGCGACCTCGGCGAACGTCTCGTCGCGGTGGTCGGCGTAGGCGGGCCCGCGCCAGAGCGCGAGTGCGTCGTTGAGCAGGA
This sequence comes from Dactylosporangium sp. NPDC000555, assembly GCF_040300025.1. Classification (NCBI taxonomy): domain Bacteria; kingdom Bacillati; phylum Actinomycetota; class Actinomycetes; order Micromonosporales; family Micromonosporaceae; genus Dactylosporangium; species Dactylosporangium sp. NPDC000555. The sequence goes on from NZ_JBEPDB010000018.1 coordinate 67,957, forward strand.
CGGCGCGGGCGTCCGCCCGCGCCTCGTCGGCTGCCCTGGCGAGCAGGGCGGCGAACTCGGTCGCGTCGACCGAGCGGGCGTGCAGCGTGAACCCGGCCGGCCCGGACCCGACGAGCGCCCGGCTGCCGGGCTCGATGTCGTCGAGCGCCTTGCGTAGCTGTGACACCTTGACCGCGAGCGCCGCCGGCGGGTTGCCCGGCGGGTTGTCGCCCCACAGCTCATCGACGAGGCGGTCCGTCGGCACCGGTTGGCCCGCTCGCACCAGCAGCGCAGCGAGCAACGCGCGGACCTTCGCGCCGGGCACCGAGACCGTGCGCCCGTCGTCCGCCCACACCGCCAGCGGGCCGAGCACCCCGAAACGCATGTAATCCACCCTCAACAGACAGGTGCCGGGCATACCCGGCAGTGCGGCACTTCAGGCCCGGCGGCGAACCGATGATCCGTCGGTGGCTACAGTACGTGGCCACCTGACCGATGCGCCGACGATAAGGCTTCCCCGAACGCGCGCGTATCGGCGCCGCCGTCGCATCAGCCGAGCGGCCGGCCGATTCGTGCGCCAGAAACCGATCGTAAGAGGACGGTAAGCGGTATCCGGCAGCCTGGAGGCAAGAGATCGCGGCCGTCACACGGCGGCGCCGGACGGGAAGGATCGCAGAACGTGGGCAACCTGATCATCTCCACCTTCATTACGCTCGATGGTGTCCAGGAGAACCCGCAGGATTGGTCGCTCGACTTCTGGAGCGTCGAGTACGGGCGCTACGCGCGGGATCTGCTGTTCGAAGCCGACGCGCTCATCATGGGCCGGGTGACCTACGAAGGGTTCTCGCAAACGTGGCCGACGGTCGACGACGCGGGCACCCCGATGGCGGGGTACGCGAGCCGCATGAACAGCATCCGCAAGTACGTCGTCTCCCAGACTCTCGACAAGGTCGCATGGACGAGCACCGAACTGCTGGAGGGCGATCTCGTCCCGGCCGTTCGCGCGCTCAAGCAACAGCATGAGGGAGCGATCGTCGCGTATGGGTCGGGCGGCGTGGCGCGGGCACTCGCCGGCGAGGGTCTGGTCGACGAGTTTCGTCTCTGGATTCACCCGGTCGTGCTGGGCAAGGGCGAGTCCGTCTTCGCGAGCTGGCCCACAACGCAGCTGGATCTGGTCTCCCAGACCCAGCTTCCCAACGGGGTGATCGTCCTGTCCTACAGGCCGAAGAAGACGGCCTGACATCGGGGAACGAGGAGCGCCGAGTCTTTGGCGCTCCTTTTCGTTGTACGCCACGATGCGGGCGCCGCCCTCAACGTGTGCCGCTCGCGCGCTTTCCGGTGTGCCGGCCCGCCGCATAATCACCGCCAGTGCCGGCGCCGAGTGAAACGAGCAGTTGATGCATGTAGTCGTACGGCCGCGAGTGCTCTATTTCGGGACTCCCGTGGTCCTTATCAGCACGGTGAACGAGGACGGCTCGGCGAACCTGTCACCGATGTCCTCCGTCTGGTGGATCGGCCAGTCGTGCATGCTCGGTCTCGACGAGACGTCCAAGACCACGGAAAACATCGCGCGGACCGGAGAGTGCGTGTTGAACCTGCCGTCTTCGGCGATGGTGGACGCGGTCGACCGACTGGCACTGTTGACGGGCAGCGAGCGGGTGCCACCGCACAAGCTCCAGAAGAAGTACCGGTATGAGCCCGACAAGTTCCGGGCGGCCGGGCTCACCGCATGGCCGGCCGACGAGGTCGCGGCGCCCCGGGTCGCCGAATGCCCCATTCAGCTCGAGGCGCGGGTCGACCGGATCCATCCCTTCGCCGAGGACGGATCCGGCGTGGTGGCGATCGACGCCCGGATCGTGCGGGTGCATGTCGACGAGGAGCTGCTCATGCCCTCGAACCCGCGGTACATCGATCCGGACAGGTGGGATCCGTTGATCATGAAGTTTCTGGAGTTCTACGGCGGCGGGCAGAACGTGCATCCGTCACGGCTCGCCGAGGGCTGGGGTGCGCCGTCGAGAACTCGCGAACGGCAGCCGGACGGGACGGCATGACCCGGTAAATCGCACCACACGAGCGCCGCCTCCAGTACAGTGCTCAGTTGACTTAACGTTGTTAAGTTTCGTGATCGGCCTGATCGGATTCGCCCTGGCGTCGGTCATGGCCGGCCTGACCCCCACGGCCGGGTTGTTGTTCGCCGGTCGTGCCGCGCAGGGCGTTTTCGCCGCGCTGCTCGCCCCCGCCGCATTGGCGATCATCTCGGCGACGTTCGTCGAGCCCCGGGAGCGCGGCGTGGGATTCGGCGTCTATGGGGCTCTGACCGGCGCTGGAGCGGTGATCGGGCTCCTCGTCGGCGGGGCGCTCACCCAGTACTTCGACTGGGGTTGGTGCCTCCTGATCAACGTACCGATCGCGGGCTTCGCGCTGGCCGGCAGCCGGGCCGTCACGGCTGATCGCCCCGTCCGCCGGGTGCGTCACGATCTCCTGGGCGCCCTCAGCAGCGTCGCCGCCATGACTGCTCTGGTATTCGCTCTCGCTGAAGTCGCCGGCCGAGGCTGGGCCGACCCGCTCGTTCTGACGCTGCTGCTGGTCGGGGGGTTGATGCTGGTCGTGTTCACCATCGCTCAGCGAACAGCCGCGCAGCCGCTGCTGCCGCTGCGGGTGCTCCTCGACCGGACCCGGGGCGGAGCGTTCCTCGCGATCGGGTTGCCGCAGCTGGCGCTGTTCGGATTCTTCCTGGTGCTGACCTATTGGTTCCAGCAGCTCCTCGGCTACTCGCCGATCAGCGCCGGGCTGGCGTTCCTGCCCCTCGCGCTGGCGATCGCGATCGGCTCGACGCTGATCGCCGGCCTGCTGGGGCCGCGACTTGGGACCCGCCACTTGATCATTCCCGCACTCGTGGTGATGGCCGCCGGAATGGCACTGTTGGTCGGACTCACGCCCGGCACGCCGGAGCTGTACCTCACCCGGTTCCTGCCCGCCGAGATCCTGATCGGTCTCGGGCTCGGCTGCACGATCACCCCCGCGGTCGCGGCGGCGACCAGCGGGGTGGGCGACGACACCGGTGCGGCATCGGCCGCCGTGAACGCCGCCACGCAGCTCGGCGGCTCGATCGGTACCGCGCTGCTCAACACCGTCGCGGCGATTGCCACTGCGAACGCGATCCGCGCGGCACCTGGCCAGAACGAGATCGACGGCGCCATCGTCGCAGGTTTCGACGCTGCTCTGTTGACCGCGGTGGCCCTCCTGGTGCTGGCGGCCGTGGCTGTCGCCGTTGTCATGCCCCGCACCTCCCGGAGCGTTTGACCCTCCCACAGAGGGAGACGCGATGCTGAGGGTGTCGGTTCGCCCAAGATGCGCAAAGGGGCACAATGCCAACGATCCAGCAACTGGTTCGCAAAGGTCGCAAGAAGAAGCCGAAGGCGTCCAAGACGCCTGCGCTGAACGGCAGCCCGCAACTCTCCGGGATCTGCGTTCGGGTTTATACGACCACGCCCAAGAAGCCCAATTCGGCCCTGCGGAAAGTGGCGCGGGTGAAGCTGTCGAGCGGCGCGGAGGTCACCGCGTACATACCAGGGGAGGGGCACAACCTCCAGGAACACTCGATGGTCCTCGTCCGCGGCGGACGGGTGAAGGACCTTCCCGGCGTCCGCTACAAAATCATTCGAGGGGCGCGGGATTCGGTAGGAGTGCGCGGGCGTGGACAGTCTCGCAGCCGCTACGGATCCAAGCAGAAGAGTCCGTAGTCGCCGGCCCGCCGCGTGCGACCCGCAGGCTACGGGCCGATAACCTGCGATACGGGCGATGTCGGTCGGCGGTCCGCCCCGCGAGGCGGCGGCCGGACGCCATGCCCGTGGTTGACTCTCCCACGATGGGAGACCCGATGGTGGAGGCGTGACGGTAGGCGACGAGGAACTGCTCAGCATTGGCGACCTGGCCAGGCGGTCGGGTCTGCCGGTCAAGCTCATCCGGCGCTGGTCCGACTGCGGCCTGCTGTCTCCGGCCGACCGCACCCGGGCCGGATACCGTCGCTACGACGCACGGGCCGTAGCGCGCCTCGAGTTGGCCAGGACGCTGCGGGAGCTCGGTCTCGGTCTGGCGGCGATCCGCGAGGTCGTGGGATCGGAGCGTGGCCTGTCCGAGGTAGCGGCCACGCACGCCGACGCGCTTGACGCTCAGATTCGCACGCTGCGGCTCCAACGCGCTGTCCTGCGTTGGGTCGCAGCGCATCACTCGACCGCGGAGGAACTCGCGGTCATCAGCGATCTGACCCGGCTGTCCTCCGCGGAACGTGCCGCGATGATCCACCGGTTCGTCGCCGAGACGGTCAAGGGTCTCGATGTGCCCGACTATCGCGACCGACTTCGGGCCGCCACGCCGGAGCTGCCCGACGACCCGACAGCGGAACAGGTCGACGCGTGGATCGAGCTCACTGACCTCATTCAGGACCCGCAGCTGCGAACGGCGATGCACCGTGTTGCCAGCTACGCGGATGAGCACGCACCGGGCCCGCACGAAGCCGCTGAAACGGCAGCTGTCGAACGAGTGACCGAGATGTGGACCCAAACGGTGTCCAGGGCGCTGGCGGACAACATCTCCGCTGACTCGCCGGACGCCGAGCGGATCGTCGCGGAGATCGTCAAGATTTGGCTGCCCACGCAAACGGGGATCGGCGAGGACTGCCGCGAGGCCAGGCACAGGCTGCTCGAGCAACTCGAGATCGCCGCGGACGCTCGCGCGGAACGCTATCGGCAGCTGGTGTGCATCATCGGTGGTAAGCCAGCGCCACCGAGCATCGCCGCTGCCGGTCGGTGGCTCGTCGTCGCCCTGCGCGCGAATCCGCAACCAGCTTCCAAACCCACGAGCACGCGAGCGTCCGCCACGGCCCGGCAACGAGCGCTGAATCCGGTGCCACCCCACCGGCGCCGGTGGTACCGCGTGGTCTTCACCGCGAACCGGAAACGACACGCAGTACCCTCGACAAGCGGATAGCGCTCAACCGGCATCGGTGCCCGGGATCAACACGGCGGTGCTCCAGTCACCAAGAAACGCGCTCGAATCGAGGTCCAGGGCGATGTCCAGGTCGCCGCCGTAGCTGATGCCGCCCAGTCGGCTGACTTCGATGTACCACGGCGACAGGCCGTCGCGCACTCCGTCCGGGGACATACAGGTGCCACCCAGGTGCTCGGCGTGGAAGACGTCGAACCTGTCCGGCACGTCGACGTAGGCGTCGGCGTCGGCGTCGGCGTCGGACGGGAAGCTGACCGGTGCCACGCCCGCGTTGGGGTCGTCGCGGGGGACCAGCCACAGGGAACCGAACTGGCCGTGCCTCGCCCTCCAGGAGCTGCTGTCGAACTCGCCAGCGGCGAGCGAGGGCGCCGCGGTGGGCCGGTCGACCCGTGGTCCGTTCAGCTCCGCCTCGGTCAGCCACACCATGGCGAGCAGGGACGCGACGCCATCGTCGGCGATCTGCAGTCGCGGGTGAGCCCTGGCCTGGGCGAGCTCGGCCCAGAACGGGTGCCCGGGCTGACCGACGTCGGCGGACGACCCGGCGATGACCGCTGTGACCTGCGGCGATGGATCCTTGAAGTAGAGCTCGTCCGCCCATTGGAATACCGCGACGGCCACCAGGTCGGGCCCGCGCCGCCGGTACGCCTCGGGCAGCCGCAGCGTGAAGCAGTGCAGCATCGGCTGACCGGTGCGCGGGGAGCGCGGCCAGGCCGAGACGTCGATGCCCGGCCCCGCCGGGCCGGCCCACCCCGCCGGCAGCCTGGGCCGGTCGCCGGCCTCCTCGGCGACATTGTCTTCGGTCCAGATGTCGAACGCCTCGATCCTCACGGGCCGGACAGTAGTACACGCTGGCTTCTAACATGCTTGACCATCTGCCCGTCTGGGTGGGATTCGGTACGGGGGTGTGGTGTGGTGGCAGTGCTGCGAATCCGCGGTTTCGCTCTTCCCGAGGGCGAGCCGGTCGATCTCTACGCCGACGGTGATCGGTGGACCTCGGATCCGGTGGCCGGTGCCGAGCTCGTCGCCGAGGGCTGGATACTGCCCGGACTGGTCGACGCGCACACCCATCCCGGGGCCGAGACGCCAGGCCAGCCACTGGATGTCGCCGTCTTGAGGGAGGACCTTCGGGCACATTTGGACTCCGGAGTCACGCTCATCCGTGCGCCCGGTCTCGCGGGTGACCCGCCTGAGTGGTTCGGCCAGGCGGACGAAAGTCCGCGAGCCGTCCACGCCGGCCCGTGGATCGCTCAGCATGGACAGTTCATGGAAGGGTGGGGCCGCCGCCCGGAGCTGACCGACCTGCCCGCCGTCGCGGCCGAGCAGGCAGCCCGCACCGGGTGGGCCAAGGTGGTCATCGATTGGCGGCCTGACGACGACGTCGTGCCGGTCGGAGTGCTACGCGAGGCTGTCACGCGCGTGCATGCGGTTGGTGGGCGCCTCGCCGTGCACTCACAGCACGCGGCAGGCGGAATGGCCGCCGTCGAGGCGGGTGTGGACTCCGTGGAGCACGGCATGGGCCTGAACCCAGACCTGTTACCGCGTATGGCCGAGCAGGGCATCGCGCTGACACCGACACTGTCGGTCATCACCGCTTCCCTGGCGGCGATCACCGCCGATCCGGAACGCGCACGCAGCAGCTGGTACGTGCCCGGAGCAAGCGCGCACGCCCGGCTCACCGCTGCCGCCGTCGAGGCCGGGGTCACCGTGCTGGCTGGCACGGACTCACGGCCGCATGGTGGCATCGCCCATGAGATCCGCGCTCTCGTGGCTGCCGGCGTATCGCCGCATGAGGCGCTCGCCGCCGCATCCTGGACGGCCAGGTCCTACCTCGGGTTGCCCGGCCTGGTGGACGGAGCCCCAGCGGACGCGGTCGTGTTCGACGTCGACCCACGGACCGATCTCAGCCAACTCGACAAGCCACGAGCCGTCATCGTCCGCGGAAAAGCGATTCGATAGCGGTGCGGGTCAGGAGATCCAAGGCGGCCTCGTACGCCGTTGCCACTGGCCGAACACACGCCGACCGTTCCCTACGAGATCGACTCCGTGGTACGGGCGAGGTCGATCGCGCGAGCGGTCACCAGGTCTACCGAATGCAGCGGCAGGTCGTGGCTCGCACCCGGCACGATCTCCACCCGCACGTCCGGCATCACCCGCGCCGCACGCTGCGCGACCTGCCGGGCGTCGTACATGACGCTGTGTTCGCCGAGCATCAGGTGCACCGGAAGCGTCAGCGTCGCGAGCTCGGTGTCGGTGAGCGGCGGCGGTAGTGGCAGCCGGCGACGGTACGCCGTGGAGAGCTTCACCAATTGTACGAAGTCGTCGTCGAGCAGTGTGACGTTGCGCAGGTGGCCGGCCATGCGGCGCCGCAGTCGATCCGGCGCGTGGCTCGCGAGGCCGCCGAGGATGACCCAGCGCAGGAATCTGGCGGTGATGCGTCCGAAGCCGGCCGGGTCGAGCAGGGTCAGTGTTGCCGCACGACCGGGCCGGTGCAACGCGTGCTGCATCGCGACCCAGCCGCCGTTGGACGCGCCGATCAGGTGGGCGCGGTCGATGCCGAGGCCGGTGAGCGCCTGTTCGAGCCAGTCGGCCAGGTCCCGGCCGTCGGCGAACGGCCGGGTGTGGGTCGAGCCTCCGGGCTCGCCGGGGGGATCGAGTGTGATTACCGGCCGTGCCGCCTTCAGCGCGGCGATGTGTCGGTGCCACATCAGCGAGTTGCCGCCCGCGCCGGGCAGCATGACGAACGGCGCGACATCGCGGGACTCGCCGTCGAGCAGGGCCCTGGTGGTGCCGTAGTCCGTCGGCACCTCGGACGTCGTACGGGCCGGCCACAGCCGGTCGAGCATCGACTCGTAGGTGGCCGAGAACGCGAGGCGCGCCTTCTCACTGGTGAAGGCGCTGATCCGGGGTTGTTGCGTCTTCATGATACGAGCGTATCAACAAATGTTGGGGCGTGATACACCTAGGCGTGCCCAAACGCGTCGACCACGACGAACGCCGCCGCCAGATCGGCGAGGCGCTGCTGCGCATCGCGCACACCCGTGGCCTGCAGGCGGCAAGCATGCGCGAGGTCGCGGCCGAGGCCGGTGTGTCGCTGCGGCTGGTGCAGTACTACTTCCACACCAAGGACGAACTGCTGCTCGGCGCGCTGGCATACCTGGGCGAGCAACTGTCGGCGCGGGTGACCAGGCACATCACCGAACTCGGCAGCCCGCCGACGCCGCGCGATGTCGTGTACGGCACGCTCACCGCGATCCTGCCCACCGACGAGGAGAGCCGGCGGCTGACCCGGACCTACACGGCGTACTACGCCTTGGTCCTCGATCGGCCGAACCTCGGCACCGAGCACGGCGCGACGTATCCGGACGCGGTCGAGCGGTTCCTCGCCAAGCAGGTGCGCGCCGCGCAGGAGGCCGGTGACGTCGACCCGGATCTCGACGCATCGATCGTGGTCGCCGGCCTGCTCGCGCTCACCAACGGGTTGGGCTCCAGCGTCCTTGGCGGTCAGCGAGACGGCGCGGCGGCCCTCGCCATCCTCACCTACCACCTCGACCGGCTCTTCCCATCCGGCGGATCGCGGCGCTGATGCGTTTTAGAACTGCAGCTCAGCACTGAGAGTGACCGTCAATTGGGCGCTTGGCATCGCGAGAAGCCGAGTTCGGGCGGCGCGGGCCGTGCCTGCGATCTGCGTCGCCCGACCATCATGTTCGCCGTGATCACGGAGTAAAAATGCACACGGAGCAGCACGTTCGCTCCGTGATCATGGAGAAGTCCGTGCACTGTGGGCGCCGGACGCATGACCACGGAGACTTTGCTCGGCGGACTGCCGCTGCCAGCCAAGTGACGGTCGCTCTTAGTTTACGTCGAATATTGACTTGCCTCGGGTGTCGGCATAGCCTCCGGTAGATCTGTTAACAGTCTTGACAGATCTGACCTCTGCCGTCACCCACGCGGTCGGCCGGGGACTGCTCCCGCCCGACACGGGACCACCCCCATCACACGGTCCGGTGCGGGCGCCGCCCAGAAAGGGACCGCACGTGACACCCTCAACCACCGCCCGACGCCGGCCGCGCCGCCGCGTCGGGCTCGCCATCGGCGCGACGGTCGCCACCGTCATCGGCGTGACCGTCGCCGGCGTGACGGCCGCCTCGGCCGCCTCCACCGGGCCGATCACCGGATTCGGCGGCAAGTGCGTCGACGTCGCCGGTGCCAGCTCGGCCAACGGCACCGCGGTACAGCTCTGGACCTGCAACGGCACCACCGCCCAGGCGTGGACGGTCGGCAACACCGACAACAGCATCCAGGCACTCGGCAAGTGCCTCGACGTGGCGGCGGCCAGCACCGCGGACGGCGCCAAGGTGCAGCTCTACGACTGCAACGGCACCGGCGCGCAGAAGTGGACGGCCAGCAACGGCCAGCTCGTCAACACCGGCTCCGGCAAGTGTCTCGACGCGACCGGGGTCAGCTCGGCCGACGGCACCCGGCTGCAGATCTGGACCTGCGGCGGCGGCGCCAACCAGAAGTGGACGCTGCCCGGCGGCGGCCCCACCAACCCGCCCACCAGCACCCCGCCGACGACCACCAAGGCGTTTACCTTCGCGCCCTACATCGCCACGTTCATCGGTGACGACGTGGCGAAGTTCGCCACCGACAGCGGACAGAAGTTCTACACGCTCGGATTCGTCAACGGTACCGGCAACTGCCAGCCGATCTGGTCGACCGACGACAACCGGCTGCGGGGCAACGTGGCCCGGCTGCGCGCGATGGGGGGCGACATCATCGTCTCCTCCGGCGGCTGGGACGCGGACGACCTGGTCAACCACTGCTCGACACCGGCGGCCGTCGCCGCCGCGTACCAGAGCGTGCTGACCGCGTACGGGACGACCTACCTGGACATTGACGCCGAGCACGGCACCGTGCACAACAACCTCGACCGCGCGGTGGTCGACAAGCGCAACGACGCGCTGAAGATCATGCAGGACAACCTGCGCGCCGCCGGCAAGACGTTCCACCTCTCGTTCACGCTCGGGGTCACCCCGGCCGGCGGCCTCAGCGGCGAGAACCTCTACGTCCTGCAGTCGGCGGTCGCCCGCGGCCTCACATTCGAGGTGGTCAACCTGATGACCATGGACTACTACGACGGCGTGTCCGGCAGCCGGATGGGTCAGGCCAGCATCGACGCCTTGAAGAAGGTTCAGGGCCAGCTGAAGGTGCTGCTGCCCGGGCGCAGCGACGCGCAGTTGTGGGCCATGATCGGGGCAACCCCGATGATCGGTCAGAACGACAACCCGACCGAGAAATTCACCCTGGCCGACGCGCAGCAACTGCTCGCCTTCGCTCAGCAGCAACACATGGCCCGGCTGAGCTTCTGGGCGATCAACCGCGACTTCGGCTGCGCCACCGGCACCCTGAGCGCCTCATGCAGCGGCATCAGCCAGTCGAACTACGCCTTCAGCAACATCTTCCGGCAGTTCACCGGCTGAGCATCGCCTCGACCGTTGGTCAGGCCGCCGCTCGAGCGGCGGCCTGACCAACCCGGCCAACACTCGGCCTGATCCGCCCCGGCGACGACACCGGCTGACCGGCTTCGCGCACTGACGAAGAACCGGAATTGGTACGATCTCAGAAGACGTATGCGTCGTGCTCCGGGAGCTGGTGGTGTGTCACCCGGGTATTTCCCTCGTGGCCCGGGCGCCAAGGTTCGGCTGATATGCCATTCGAGTCCCGGCCGTTGTAGACGTGCAGACCGATGCCGGTGAACTCGATCCACAGACCCTGCGTGGACCAGCCGGCGACGTTATCCATCGGCAACTCGCCGCTGAGGTCCACGTCGCCTCTGAAGTACGGGCTCTCGGTCACCGCCCACCCGGTCAGGACGCGGCTGGCAACCGCGGCGAGCGGGTCGAGCTCCGACGAGCGCCACTCGTGCGGCCAGCCGAGTCTGAGTGGCGGGGTCCTCAAGTCGATGGTGTTCCAGGTGATCGACAAGGAGTTCCCGGCCTGCCAGGCGAGCTCCAGCTGAACACCGCCGTCGAACACCAGCACGAGCGGGATGTCGGAGTCCCACTGGTCACGCTCCGGGTGCCAGCCGGTCCAGCCGGCCTGCAGCCGCCGACCCACGAGCGCGAGCAGGTCAGAGCGCTGGCGGCGCAGTTGCGTCGGCGCGGCCACGAAGTCGGACCGTCATCCGGACATGGCCTCGTCCCAGGGCTTCGACCCGTCGTCGTCCTCCACAACGCTGATCATACGGATCTCGTCGCCGCCACACTCGAGATGTAGTGCTCGGCGATCTCGTCGCTGGTGGTCAGCCAGATGTCGGGTTGCGCCGCGAGGTACGCCAACGCCTGGTCCAGGTACTTGGCCCGGAACGGCTGACCGGTGACGAACGGATGCAGCGCCAGTGCCATGACCCGGCCGCTGTGTTCGGCGTCGGCGTGCAGCTGCTCGTACTGATCCTTGACGATCTGAACGAACTCCGGTCCGGTGGTCCCCTTGCCGAACAGCGGGAGGTCGTTGAGTTCGACGGAGTACGGAACGCTGATCATGCCGGGGACGTTCAGCCGGTAGGGCTGGTCGTCGTTGGTCCAGTCCAGCAGGTAGCTCAGGCCGAGTTCGGCGAGCAGGGCCGGGGTGTTGAACGTCTCGGTCAGCCCCGGCCCCATCCAGCCGCGCGGCGGCCGGCCGGTGGCGGTGGCGATGGTGTCGACGATGCCGGTGAGGAAGCGGCGCTCCTCGTCGAGGGGCATCCCGGCCTGCAGGATCGAGTTGGTTCGCCCATGCGCGAGCCAGGCCCAGTTCCGGCTCAGGCCAGCCTTGATGATCTGAGGGTAGTGGTCCGCGACCGCGGAGTTCAGCAGGACACTTGCCCGGATACCGTACCGGTCCAGGCTCTCGATCGTGCGCCAGATCCCGACCCGGACGCCGTAGTCGCGCCAGCCGTAGTTGAGCGCGTCCGGCACCAGGTCCGCCGTTGCGGGCCAGATGCTGGTCGACGGGCGGTCGAGCAGGAAGTGCTCGACATTCAGCCCGACATAGGCGGCAACTCGGGCGCCGCCGGGCCAGCGGATCGCCGGCCGTTCGGTGATGGGGCTGTAGTCGAACAGCGTGTTTTCCGCAGTGCTGGGCAGGTTGGTGTTCGCCATGCCCGGACGGTATAAGTTGACATTGATGTCAGGTTCAAGCCCCGGGAAGTGTGATGCGGATCGGTGAGCTGGCGCGGCGCACCGGGGTGAGCGAGCGGTCGTTGCGCTACTACGAACAGCGGGGCTTACTGGTGGCCGACCGTACGTCCGGCGGCCATCGCGACTATCCCGAGCAGGCGGTCGACCGGGTCATCCGGATTCAGGAGTTGTTCGCCGCGGGGCTGCACAGCAGGAAGATCGCGCGGTTGCTTCCGTGCATGCGCGACGCCGACGGTGGCCCCTCGGAGATCGCCACTCCGCAGCTGGCCGCCGACCTCGCCGCCGAACGGGACCGCATCGACCGGATGATCACCGAGCTGGCCAACTCCCGCGACGTACTCGACGAAGTGATCAACGCGGCATCGCGCCGCCAGATCGAGGAGGACGCGCCTCGCGCAGGCCGGTCAGGACGCTGCCGACGCGACGACCGGTTCACGGGAGCGGGGCCAAATTGACCGGAACGCGCAGGTTCTGGAGATGGGTTGCAGTCGGCGTCACGGCGGCTGTCGTCGCGGGAGTCGGGTACTGGTTCCTCCGCGACGACCGGGTCTCCCTTACTTCGGCTGAGGTCGTTGGTGCGTGGTGTGGCCCGGGCGGTAGCAGTATGTCCTTTACCGCCGATGGGGCGTTCACCTTCGCGGGCGTGGACAACGAGGTGCTGCGGCCGGCTGAGGAGGGGAACGGCTACAGCTCGGGGTCGGGCACCTGGATCCTGGCCGCGCCGATTGTGGACCGCAGGGGGCCGCTCACGCAGGTCGACATGACCTTCCGCGCGATGAACGGGCGCCGGGAGGCGTACGGCAACCGGTTGCGTTCCGAGCGCGGCGACGGCCGTCTCCTGCTGTACTACTTCATCGGCGACCCCGACTCGGGCCGGATGTACGTGTTCCGCCGCGGGAGCATGCCCTCCTGCCCGGTTGATGCGACGTAGCGGCGTCTTGCGGTGGTGCGGGGCCCTCGAAGGATCGAGGGCCGCACCGCATTGAGTCAGGACTCGTTGACCGAGATAAGGCCAATATCGACCATCGTCGCAATGCGGCTTTGCGATGTGGCGAACAGGACGACGTCCGCTACGTCGTCAGGGGAGAGATATCCTGCGGTGGCGATACCCTCTGGTGTGCGTCCTCGCCCAACGGCGAAATCGGTCTTGATGCCGGCGGGGCAAATGACACCGACCTTGATCCCAAATGGTTGCAGCTCCTTGCGGAGAGCTCGCGAAAACCCGACCTGGGCGTGCTTGGTGGCGCAATAGATGGCTTCTCCGCCGTACCCGTCCAGGCCGGCCTGGGAAGAAATCGTAAGGATGAGACCGCTTCGCTGCGCGATCATCGTATCCACGACGGCTCGTGTGAAAACGAACGTGCTTCGCATGTTTGTGGCCATCATCTGGTCGAAGAGATCAACATCCGACTCGACGAGGTCTGCGTAGTGCCCCATGCCGGCGTTGTTGACCAGAATGTCCACCCGCCCGAACTCGGCTATCGCGAGGTCGACCACGGCGGTCGCGGTCTCTGCGCTGACGGCGTCGCCGGTAACGTGCCGGTAGCTGCCACTGACGGGCTCAGGGGTGATCGCGCCGACCTCGCGTTCATCCCGGCGCGCGACCCCGATAACGGCGGCACCCGCCGCGGCAAGCCGTCTCGCCGTCGCTCGCCCCACTCCGCCGGTGGTGCCAGTGACGACGGCTACCCGTCCGGTAAGTGCACTGCTGTCCATTGCGTCCTTTTTCTACCGTTTTTCAAGCACTCAATCTCGGGGTGGCCCCCCTCATCATCCCTCGAGGTTAGCGACAGACCGAGGCTAGGCTGACGCGTCCACCGCGCCGCTGGAGAGAACTTCAGGAGCGCAGGTAGGTGACGACGGCCAGGATGCGGCGGTTGGTGTCACGGTCGGTGGCCAGCTCGAGCTTGGTGAAGATCGACGCGACGTACTTCTCCACGGAACTCTCGGACAGGTGCAGCACGCCGGCGATGGACTCGTTGGACCGGCCCTCGGCCATCCCGGCGAGCACGTCCCGTTCGCGCCCGGTCAGGCCGGCCAGCCGATCGGCCCGGCGGCTGCGACCGAGCAGTTGCCGGACCACCTCGGGGTCGAGGACCGTGCCGCCGGCGCCGACCCGCTCGACCGCGTCGAGGAAGTCGCCGATGTCGGCCACCCGGTCCTTGAGCAGGTAGCCGATCCCACCGTCGGCGTCGGTGAGCAGGTCGGCGGTGTACCGCTCGACGACGTACTGCGAGAGCAGCAGGATCCCGGTCCCCGGCCGCGACGCGCGGACCGCGACTGCGGCCCGCAGGCCCTCGTCGGTGAACGTCGGCGGCATCCGAATGTCCACGACGGCGAGGTCGGGGTGGTGCGCGGCGACTGCGTCGAGCAGGGCGTCGGCGGTGTCGACGGCGGCCACGACGTCGTGGCCGGAGTCGGTCAGCAGGCGCCGCAGCCCGTCGCGCAGCAGCGCGGCGTCCTCCGCGATCACGATGCGCACGGCAGCTCCACGGTGACGGTCGTCGGTCCGCCGGCCGGGCTGTCGAGGGTGAGCCGGCCGCCGAGGCTCTCGGCCCGGTCGACGAGCCCCGCCAGCCCGCCGCCGGCCGTGATCGTCGCACCGCCCGCGCCGTCGTCGCGCACCCGCACCCGCAACACCGCCGCGTGCCGGGCCACGACGACGTGGATGCGCCCGGCGCCGCTGTGCTTGACCGCGTTGGCGAGCAGTTCGCCGACGCAGAAGTACGTCGTGGACTCCAGCGCGGCCGGTGGGCGCCGCGCGACGTCGAGTTCCAGCGTGACGGGGATCGGGCAACGCGTGACGAGCAGCGGCAGCGCGCCGTCGAGCCCGAGGTCGGTCAGCACCGCGGGGTAGATGCCACGGGCGAGGTCTCGCAGCTCCGTCAGCGCCTGCTTGGCCTGCTCGTGCGCGACGGCGACGTGCCGGGCCACCGCCTGCGGGTCACCACCGCCTTCGAGCGCCTGCCGGGCCTGCCCGAGCTCCATGGCCACGGCCACCATCTGCACCTGGGCGCCGTCATGCAGATCCCGCTCGATGCGCCGCAGGTGCGCCCCGGCCTGTTCAACCGCCTGGTCGCGGCGGCGTTCCAGCACCTTCGCCAGGTCGGGCCCCGCGGCCGGCCGCAGCATCCACCGCAGCCGGAGCCGTTCGACGGCGGCCAGGGCACGCACGATCCAGGCCGCGGCGACCAGGCCCGCGAGCCCCGCCAGGCCGATGAGCAGTGGCTGCGGCCCCGCGTCCGGACGCCACCGCAGCCCGGCGACCTCGAGCCCGTCCCAGCCGTCTGGGGTGTACCGGTACCACACCGGGTAGGTCGCCGCGGCGGCCGGCAGCGCCCAGACGAGGACGGTCGCGTACGCCATCGCGATCGCCAGCGGGCCGGTGGGAAGCAGGAACGCCAGCAGCCGCCAGCCGGTGACGTCGGTGAGTCCGTCGCGGACCCAGCCGACGACACCGGTCGACCGCCGGTGCGCCGCGGCCGGCTCGGCGAGGTCGAGCCGGAGCAGCACCCGAGCCCGCCACCGCTCGACCCGCGCGGCGAGCCGGGTGCCGCGCACGAACGCGGCCAGCACGGCGAGGCCCACGACCGTGAGCCCGGCGAGCGTCGCATAGCCGGTGAGGCCGATGTAGCCGACCATGAGCGCACCGACGGGAGCGCCCAGCAGGAGATGCCCGCTGTACCGCCACGTCTCGGCCCGCACGGGCGCCAGTAGCACCGCGACCAGCCGGGATCCGGTGCTGGGCGGGGCCGGCGGGCCGTTCATCGCTGCCGTCACGATTGGGTAGTCAACCACGCGGCACGGGTGCGGCGCCCTCCGCCCGCGGCCGACCATCGGGCCAGCACCAGCACACCGGCGGCGACGACGGCGAGCGCGACGAAGTTCAGCAGGCCCGCGTCGACGTTTCCGGTGCCGCCGACGGCCCATCCCGGTCCGGTCAGCCGCAGTTGCATCAGCGCGTCGCCGTGGTCGGGTTCCGTCGCGGTGCCGACACCGAACAGGTAGTCCTGAGCCCAGTTCCAGCCGCCGTGGATGCCGATGGCCGCCCACAGCGAGCCGGTGGTGACCCGTGCCGCGGTCAGCAGCGCCGCGAACAGGACGAACTCGGCCATACCAGCGGCGAAATAGCCGATCGAGGTCACGCCGCCGAACAGGTGCAGCAGCGCGAACATGCCACCGGCGACCAGCGCCGCGACCGGTACCCGCATCCGCTCGGTCAGGTTGGCGAACACGTACCCGCGGAAGGCGACCTCCTCGACCGCGGCCCGCAGCAGCACCAGGACGGCACCGACGATCACGGCGAGCGTGGCGGACCGCGTGCCACGGGCCGTCCACGACCATCCGTCGACCCGGGCCCAGCCGACGCTCACCTCGAAGCCGAACCAGAAGGCGATGGCCGCCACGCCGACCCCGAACCCGGCGGCGAGCCCGACCAGCTCTCGCCGCCCGGGCAGCGCCATCCCGATGTCGGCCCAGGGCCGCCGGTCGAGCCGCCGTCGGAAGAGATACGTGACGAGTACCGTCACCGCCAGCGCGGCGACGGTCGCCAGCACCACGACCGGGGTCGTGGCCCCGGAACCGACGATGCCGAAGGTGACCACCGCCGCGGCGGCGAACACGCTCACCAGATAGACGGCGAGTCGTAGGGGCAGGCGCAGCCGGCGCTGCGAGTCGACCAACAATCGCATGGGCTCGACGCTATGGAGCCGGGCGGAGCGGCCCTAGCCGGTTGCCCACCGGATCCGATTGAGGCCAGCCTCAACACTCGCTCGATGCCGCGGCGCCCCGCATCCGCCGCACGAATGCCGTTTGTATGCCGGCGAAGGGCATAATCGCACAGCCAGAGCGGTGGACCCGGGGGAGAACGTGAACCACATCGAATGGATTGAGCGCTACCGGACGGCTTGGCTCACCAAGGACGCGGACGCGGCGGCGAGTCTGTTCACCGAGAACGGCTCCTATCTCTCGTCACCGACTCGACCCCCACATGTCGGATCCGCGGCGATCGCCGCCTACTGGCGCAAGGCGACGGCCACCCAACGCAATCTGGACCTGCGGTTCGGCCGGCCGGTGGTGGACGGGCGCCGCGTGGCGGTGGAGTGGTGGGCCGTGATGGAGGATCCGGACTGGCAGCCCGAGGCCGACAACGCCCAGGTCACGCTGCCGGGCTGCCTGATCTTGCGGTTTGACGACGAGGGACGGTGCGAGGAGCTCCGCGAGTACTACAACCCCGCCTTCGCGGAAACGCATCCTCCGCCGACCGGCTGGGGTCTGTAGCGGCCGGCAGCCGATCGTAAAGGGACGGTAAGCGCCATTCGCAGCATGGGTTCCATGGCGGGCACAACAGGCCGCCATCTGATCGTCTCCACGTTCGCCACCCTGGACGGGGCGCAGGACGATCCGATGGCCTGGTCGCTCGACTACTGGAGCGACGAGTATGGCCAGCGCGCGCGTGAACAGCTGTTCGACGCCGGCGCGCTGCTCATGGGCCGGGTGACCTACGAGGCTTTCGCGGCGACGTGGCCGTTGGTCGCCGACGACGGGACCTCGACCGCCGGCTCGGCCGCCCGGATGAACAGCATTCCCAAGCACGTCGTGTCGTCCACCCTCGACACGGTCGGATGGGAGAACAGCGCATTGGTGAAAGGCGACGTCGTCGAGGCCGTCCGCGAGCTCAAACGCCAGCCGGGTGGCGCAATCCTGATGTACGGCTTCGGCGGTGTCGCCCGCACGCTCGTGAAGCACGGCCTCGTCGACGAGATCCGCACGTGGGTCCATCCGGTCGTGCGCGGCCGCGGCGAGTCCATCTTCACGGGCTGGCCCGAGACGCGGTTGCGGCTCGCGTGGTGGTCCTCGCTGCCCAAGGGCGTCATGATCATGGCACACCGTCCGGAGGAATCGTGACCGATGCAGCCGTGCTCCTGCTCGCGCTGGAGCAAGACCTTTGGCGGGCCAACCGCGACGGCGACGCCGACTTCTACCGCGCGAACCTGACCGACGACGCCCTGCTGGTGAGCCGGTTCGGGATAGCGTCGAAGAGTGCGGTCGTGCCGATGATCGCGGCCAACCGCAACCCGTTCGTGCGGACGGAGCTGTCCGGCCAGCAGGTCCGGTTCCTCGGCCCGACGTCCGCTCTGGTCACCTACCGCGCCGACTACACCGCCCGCGTCGACGGTGCCGACGTCGACCTGTCGGTGCTCGCCACCACCGTCTACGTCGAGCGTGACGGGCGATGGCTCGTCGCGTTGCACCAGCAGACCCCATTGGGGTCGTGACCGCGCCGTAGCCCTCGCGTTGCGACCAGAAGCCGGCTCCGAGCGCGGCACGTCGCCGCGCCTCGCCGTCGGCGGGCACACCGAGCCCGACCGCGTCGGCGGTCCGGGTGCCGACGGTGGACCCGGCCGGATGCGAGCGGACCCAGCCACGCCGGCGGCCGTAAAGAAACGGTAACGCCGCTGCGCAAGATGGTGTGCGGCGGGCCGGGAGCGCCCGACCGGGTCGACGTACTCATCTCCGGCATCCCGCCGGCGGCGTAATGTCGGGTTTCCGGTCACGCGCGGGCTCGGCATGGCCGGCAGCGATGGCGAAGAACCGGGTCACGGCCGGCGACTGCACGGCGTTCGCGACTATCGGCGTCGTGGCGAAAACAGCTGAGGAGTGCAAACCATGACCGACATCGACGAGTACGTCGCGGGTCAGCTCACCGCCCCGCAACAGGCGATCGTGGCGGAGCTGCGCACGCTGATGGCGCGACACGCGCCCGGCACACGGGAGGTGATCAGCCGCGGGTCGCTCGCCTGGGAGGGCCGCAAGATGGTCGCGATCGTCAGCCGCAGCAAGACCCACATCACGCTGGCATTCGCACGCGGCGCGGAGTTCACCGATCCCCATGGCCTGCTCGAGGGCATCGGCAAGACCACCCGCCATGTCAAGCTCAAGTCGGCATCCGACGTGGACGATGCCATCTTGGCCGATTACGTACGGCAAGCGCTCACACTCGATCAAGGCTAGGCACGCGCGGTCTCGCGATCGCCCTCGGTGCAGTTCATCGATGCCGAAGTGAATATCCAGCGGCACACGCGCGGGCCATTTCGGCTGCGAGCCCTCCGCAACGCGGTGACCGGCCCGCCGGAACAGATCCAGCGGGCCGGTCAGGTGCGTCACACCGTTGACGTGGGGAGAGGGTTTCTCGCCGAGGCCGGCTCTCGTCACACGATTGCGGCGAACAATCCCAGCGGGTCGTAGCGCTTCCGAACGACCTCGAGGCGCTCGCCGATCTCCCTGGGCCACACGGCGGCGAGGCGTTCCGCGGTAGCGGGAAGGCCCATGAAGTTGGGGTTGTTCTCCGAGGCGAACCAGGGCTCGGCCACCTTCGTCCAGTCCGCGGCAGCTGCCGGCATCGCCTCGTCGAACAACTCCTGGCGCACCCCGACGAGTCCGCAGGTGAAATCCGCGCTTCGACCGGCGACCGCCGACCCGTCTTCGACGTCACGCTGGGTTGCCACGCCGAGGTGCCGCAGCTCGGCAACCGTGAACGGGGTGTCCGCGTACGGGCCGAAGGACGCCAGGAACAAGGCGATGAGGTCCTGGTCGATGTCGGACAGCAGGTTGCCGTAGACCTGGCTCGGGCCGGGCCGGGTGGGATCGTTGTGGATCTGAGCGATGTCGGCCGCCTTCAGGACGCCGAGCCTGTCGAGATAGACGGGGGCCGCCGACCGCAGAGGTGCCGCCAGACGCTCGCCCTCCGAGGCATCGCCGGGGAACGCGAATCGCAGGCTCAGCAGGGTGCGGCCCCGGGTCGCCTCCGGCACGACAGGAAGGTTTGGGAATCGAGTGATCGCCGCGCTCGTGCTGACCCGGTCGTCCGCGGTTGTCGTGTAGTCGGCCCATGCTCGCAGCGCCGTCTCGATGTGGGGCCCCTCGTAGAGCAGGTTGCCGCCATAGAGCGACGCCAGTTCGACCAGACGCAAGCGGACCTCGGTCACGACGCCGAGACCGAATCGTCCCCCGCGAAGCGCCCAGAAGAGGTCCGGCCGGTTGACGCGGTCCGCCGTCACGACTTCGCCGGTGCCGGTGACCACCGTGAAACCGTCGACGTAGTCGGTGGCGAATCCATGGCTGCGCGCCAACGGGCCCAGGCCTCCGCCGAGCAGCAGCCCGACGACACCGACGGTCGGCGCCGCGCCGGCGATCGGTGCCAACCCGTGCTCGGCGGCCGCGGCCACCACGGCGCCCCAGGTCACCCCGGCGCCCACCGTGGCGGTTCCGGACGCCGGATCGATCGCGACCCCGTTCATCCGGCTCGTCGTGATCATCAGTCCGGAGGTCACCGGGACGGCGGCACCGTGGCCGGTGGCCTGGACGCTGACCTTCCATCCTTGATCGGCCGCGCGCCGGACGGCTGCCGCGACGTCCGCGGCCGATTCGGCACCGACCACCAGGTCGGGAGTGTGTGTCGTCGCGACGTTGAATGCGGCGACCTCCTCCGCGTAGCCCGGATCCTGTGGTGCCCACGTCGGAGCCGCATGGTGCTGGTTTTGGTTTTCCACCGTTTCCCCGTTCGGGTCGTATCCAGTTCGATGCAGTGAGCAGGGTCCGTCAGCGCAACGCTCGGCTGACGGCTCGAGCGATGAGGTCGGCTCCCGCGTCGTTGAGGTGCAGACCGTCGCCGGAGTCGAAAGGCGCCGCCAACGCGTCGGCGTCCTTGGGATCCGCGAGCAGCCGGTCGAGATCCACCACGGCGTCGTACTCGCCGCCGCCGCGGATCCAGCTGTTGAGCTGATCTCGCACCGCTTCCTTCTCCGCCGAGTAGTAGCCGGTGAAGTTCTTCATCGGCGTGACGGTCGCCCCGACGACTCGGACGCCGACGCGGTGCGCCGACCGGATGAGCTGCCGATGCGCGGCGATGAGATCGGGCGCGGACACCTCGCGTGACGCGCCGCATCCGAAGTAGTCGGGGTAGCCGCCGGCCCCGATGTCGTTGACGCCCACGAGCACCACGACGGTGCGCACCCCGGGCTGGCTCAAGGCGTCGCGGTCGAAGCGGGTGACAGCCCGCTCGCCGTAACAGGGGGAGTCGGCGAGCAGCTTGTTGCCGCCGATTCCCGCGTTGACGACGCTCACGTGCCGGCCTGAGCGCAGCAGGAGTTCGGCAAGTTGGTCGGGATAGCGATTGTCGGCACCGGCGGTCGACCCGTGCCCATCGGTGATCGAGTCACCGAACGCCACGACGGCTCCCGGCGGTGCGCCGGCGCCGGATACATCGACGCCGGTGATGAAATAGCGGGAATGGCTGGTCTCGCCGCGGAACGACGCGGAGCCGAGGTCGTACCGGTGGTCGCCGTCCGCTCGATAGGTGGTTGTCAGCCCGTCCTGATGAAAGGTCGCCGGCCCGGACGGCGTCTTGAAGTAGAGCGTGATCGCCAGCGCGTCGAGGGCGGTTACCCGCAGCGCCGCCGGCTCGGACACTACCGATCGACCTACCGGTACCACCGTCTGCTCGCCGTGGCCGAACCGCAGTACCCGGACGGTGCCCGGCTGCACACCGGCGCCGGTGGTGGACTGTGCGATGGTCGCGCCGGTGAGGCGCACGGGTGCCGACCCGTAGGCGTTCGACAGCCGAATCCTGACCTGGGTCCCGCCGGCGTGCACCCGGACGACCTGTCTGACGGACTGGTTGGTGAATCCGTTGAGCGACCAATTGGGTCCGTCGAACGGGTTCCCCGGTATCGGGGCGTGCGGGGACGCCCCCCACGCCGCGGTCCATCGCGAGGAAGGCTGATGGTGGCCGGTGGCGGCTGCGGCGGGTTGACCGGCGACCGCCACCGCGCTCGCTGCCAGCGCCGCGCCGACCAACGACGCAACACACCTGTGAATGAACATGAAAGCCCCCTTTGCCGCGCACTCCTGCGCATGACGCCACCATGCTTGCGGAGGCTTACGATTCCTTTACGATTCGCGCCTTTCGATCACCTACGGGTGCGGCTGTCGCGTTTCCGTGGTGGCTTTCAGTCATCGGCGGATCGCGAGGAGTGAGCTACAGGCCGTAGGTCCGGAGGCTTTCCGTCCAATTCCAAGGCGCCGGGCTTTCCGCACCGAAGACAAGTCGGGCGAGGTCAAGACGTCCCCAAGCGGCGCCATTGAATCGCGGATAAATCCGTTCCGCCGCCGAACCCCGAGGATCGCCCCCGCAATCACATAGGGTGCCAGCCGATCACCACAATCTTCGGAGCGGGCGCGGCGGGCGCGGCAGACAACGTCTTTGACATCATTACCGCCGGGGGTACACACAACCCGCTGAATCGGCATACGGCAGCGGTCAGGCCGGCTCGCGCGGCACGGTGCGGAGGGTCCCGAGGCCGTCGCTCCCACATCATCGTCCCAGGGTGGTGACAATGCACACTGGAAACCGGCGAACCCGGCGCGTTTCACCCTTGGCCCGGCGACGACGAACCGCGACGCTGAAACAAGCGCCCGACGACCGTCACCCGGAGGTGCCAATGCCCGAGGTCGAACACCTCGACGTCGTCATCGTCGGCGCTGGGCTCTCCGGCATCGGCGCCGCGTACTACCTGCGGCGCTCCCACCCGCACCGTCGCTACGCGATCCTCGAGGCCCGCGGGGCCAGCGGCGGCACGTGGGACATCTTCCGCTACCCCGGCGTCCGCTCCGACTCCGACCTGCACACGTTCGGGTACGACTTCCGGCCCTGGCGCGAGGAGCGCTCGATCGCCGAGGGCCCGGCGATCCTGCGGTACCTCCGCGAAACCGCGGCCGAGCACGGCATCGATCGGGCGGTGCGCTACCACCACCGGGTCGTCGCCGCCTCGTGGTCGTCGCCCGACGCACGCTGGCGGCTGGAGGTCCAGCGTGCCGACACCGGCGAGCGGACCGCGCTGACCTGCACCTGGCTGTTCTGCGCCGGCGGGTACTACCGCTACGACGAGGGGTTCACCCCGCACTTCGAGGGCCGCGAGCGTTTCCGCGGGCCCGTCGTGCACCCGCAGGCGTGGCCGGAGGACCTCGACCACGCCGGCAAGCGCGTGGTCGTCATCGGCAGCGGCGCCACCGCGGTCACCATGCTGCCGGCGATGGCGCGCACCGCCGCGCACGTGACGATGCTGCAGCGCACCCCGACCTACGTCCTCTCGGTGTCGTCACGAGACACGCTGGCGGCCCGGCTGCGCCCGCTGATCGGCGAGCGCCGCGCGCACGCGACCGTGCGACGGCTGAACATCGCCCGGCAGCGGGCCGTGTGGCGGTTCTGCCGCCGGTACCCGCGCGCGGCGCGCCGGTTCATCCGGTGGACCAACGTCCGGCAGCTGCCGAGGGGCTATCCGGTCGACGAGCACTTCAACCCGCCGTACGACCCCTGGGACGAGCGGCTGTGCTTCGTGCCCGACGGCGATCTGTTCCGGGCCATCCGGGCCGGCACCGCGTCCGTGGCCACCGGCCGCATCGCCACCTTCACCGAGACGGGTGTACTGCTGGAATCGGGCCAGGAGCTGCCCGCCGACATCATCGTGACCGCGACCGGCCTCAACGTGCGGGGGCTCGGGGGCGTCGCGCTCAGCGTCGACGGTGCGCCGGTCCGCCTGCCCGACACCGTCGCCTACAAGGGCGTCATGCTGTCCGGGGTGCCCAACCTCGCGTACGCGATCGGATACACCAACTCGTCGTGGACGCTCAAGGTCGGGCTGCTGTGCGAGTACTTCTGCCGCCTGCTGTCCCACATGGACGAGCGCGGCTACGACGTGTGCCGCCCCGAGCCGGCCGACCCGGGCATGCCGACCCGGCCGCTGCTGGACCTCGACGCGGGCTATGTCCAGCGCGCCATCGGCGAGCTGCCCCGCCAGGGCGACCGCGAGCCGTGGCGGACCTCGATGAGCTACCAGGCCGACGTGAAGCTGCTGCGCCGCGGGGCGATCGCCGACCCGGAGCTGCACCTCAGCTCGAGCCGCGCGACGGTGGCGGCATGACGGGGTACGGCTGAGCACGTCACGCTTCGAGGGCGGCTCGCAGCGTCCACGACTCCCGGCGCGGGTAGCCCGGCAGCGCGATGCGCCCGGTCGCCCACAGCAGGGTGAGCCCCGGATCCTCGTCGCCGCCGACCGGCGGGCGGCGGGACACGACGCCGGTGTGTGGGTCCCAGGCCGCTTCGGCGGGTCCGGCGAGCAGCCTCAGTGACGCGTCGAGGGCGCGTCCGACATCTGCGCTGTCCATCCTGGCACCGTATCGGCGGCCGGTGGCGGGCGCACGTCGTCGGCCGTGGCCGGGACCGGGCCCTGGAACTGGCGGGCGACGGCGGTGAACCAGCCCAGATGTAACTCGTCGCGGTCGGCCGCGAACGCGGTCCGCAGCTCGTGCCAGCGCAGGCCGGGGTGGCGGTGGTGCACGCTGTGCAGGTTGAAGGCCAGCACAAAGTACTCCAGCGGCCGCGGCAGGCGCAGGTTCATCGCGTCGAGCGGGCGCTCCAGCCGGGTGCGGTAGTGGTACGCGTTGTCGGCCAGCGACACGATCAGGGCCCGGGCGCCGACCGCGCTCCACAGCAGCCACGCGTGGCCGCCGTAGGCGATGGAGGCGCCGGTGTACGTCACGATGACCGCCAGCGCCTCGAGCCGGAACCGGCGGAGGTTGTCGCGGCGGGAGACCCGCTCGAACAGCAGGCCGCTGACCGAGTCCAGCGAGTCGGTCTTGCGCACCAGCATCCGCCAGCCGGGCCGGGGGAGCAGGACCAGCAGCACCGAGGCGAGCTCCGCGACGTACAGGCCGCCGAGCAGCCGCGGGTAGTAGGAGCGCGCCGCGGCCAGCCACGTCGTGCGGGCCGGGTCGTAGACCTCGGTGCGCTCCCGCTGGGTGCGGCTGTACCGGTGGTGCAGCAGGTGCCCGGCCTTGAGCAGGGTGAACGGGCCGCCGTAGCCGACCGCGAGCACGCGGCCGAGCAGGTCGTTCCAGCGCCGGTCGCGCAGCAGGATGCCGTGGATGCCCTCGTGGATGAGCGACCACAGCGGGACGGTGGTGAGCGCGACCGGCACGAGCAGCCAGGCCCAGCGTGCATCGAGCGGGAGCAGCAGAACGGGCAGCGCGACGAGCTGCAGCAGCAGGCTGGCGAGCGCGGCACTGGCCAGCGCGATCGCCAGCGCGGACTGACGGCGGACCATGAACGCACGCTAACCGGGCGAAGGAACCATCGAGTGACTTCCTCGCGAAGCTTTCCCTCGGTACTGCCGGAAGCGACGCCCTGTCACGATTGGCCGCATGCTGCTGGAGATCATCGCGCTGGACGCGCTCGACGCCCGCAACGCCGCGGAGGGCGGCGCCGACCGGGTCGAGCTCGTCAGCGACATGGCGGCCGGCGGGCTGAGCCCCGATCCGCGGACCGTCGCCGCGGTGCGCGCCGCCACGGCGCTGCCGGTCCGCGTGATGCTGCGCACCGCTCCCGGCTTCGCCGCCGACCTGGCCGCGCTGCTCCGCGTGGCCCGGGACCTGCGCGCGGCCGGCGCCGCCGAGTTCGTGCTGGGCTTCCTGGACGCCGCCGGGGGCGTGGACCGGGCCGCGCTGGACGCGCTGCTGCCCGCGCTGGACGGCGCGCCGTGGACGTTCCACCGCGCGATCGACCACGCCGCCGACCGCACCGCGGCCTGGCGGGCGCTCGCCGGCCGGCCGGGCCTGGACGCCGTGCTCACCGCGGGCTCCCCGGACGGCATCGGCGCGGGCCTGGACGTCCTGGCGGCCGAGGCGACGGCCTACGGTCACCGGATCCTGGCCGGCGGCGGCCTGCGCGAGGACCATCTGGGACGGCTGGTGGCGGCGGGCATCACGGCGTTGCATTCCGGCAGCGCGGCGCGCCCGGGCGGCGCCTGGACGGCCCCGGTCGACCCGTCGCGGGTGCGCCGCCTCAGGACGCTGTTCGCCGCCGCGGCGAACGAAACATAGGAACGGAGTGAACGTGCTGCTTCTTGTGCATGTTCACTCCGTGATCATGGAGGTCCCGAAATTACGCTCGGCCGGCAGCAGCGCCCGGGCCGTGTCGAGGTCGCCCGCGCGCACCAGCCCGTGAACCTCATGCGCGAGCTCGGTGACGTCGGTGAACCCGACGATCCACTCGTCGGCGTAGCGCCGCACGGCCTCCCCGCTCAGCCCAAGTTGCAGCGAACGCCGCTGCGGCATCGGCCGCAGGTGCAGGTCGCGCTCCGGGTCCCACTGCACACGCACCGGGCTGGCGCGCAGCTGCCGCTGCCACTCGGCGCGGCTGCCGTGCACGCCGTGGTCGTAGTGGCTCAGGCAGGCCCGCGCGAGCGCCCACTCGAACCCGTCGCGGCGCATCTCGACGGCGAGGACGTGCTCCTGGCCCTCCTTGGTGGCCCAGCCGCTGCGGTACATCATCCACAGGAACGACGGCTTGACCCACGTCATCCTGTCACGCTCGAACGCCCCGGTGAAGCGCCCGGCGGCCAGCGCGGGAAGGGCGATCCCCGGCCCGTACGCCTGGTAGACCGTGATGGTCTCCGCGGAGTACACGGCCCGGATCTCCCGCGTCACGATCTCCGTCATGCTGAGCATTGTGGACGACTCCCGACCCTTCACGCTCGCCGATTTGCCCGGCGTGGGCGCCGACGTGGCCGCCAAGCTGACCGCCGCCGGCTTCACCGAGGCGCCCCATCTGCGCCAGGCGCTCGCGCTCGCCGAGGAGGCCGGCGAGTTCGTCGGCGCCGTGCGGCGCCACTACGGCATGGCCCGCCGCTCCGGCCCGTTCGAAGACGTCGAGGCCGAGCTGGCCGACGTGGTCATCACCGCCTTCGTCACCGCCCACACGATGGGCATCGACCTCGAGCGGGCCGTGGCCGCCAAGCTCGGCGTGGTGTACACCCGCGGCTGGCGGGAGGAGCGGTGAGCTGGCTGGAGATCGTCGGCTGGGCCGGCTCGGCGCTGCTGGTGTGGTCGCTGCTGCAGCGCCGCCTGCTCCGCCTGCGCGCGTTCAACCTGGTCGGCTCGGTGATCCTGATCGGTTACAACGCCGGCGTGCGGGTCTGGCCCATGGTCGGCCTCAACCTCACCCTGGCTGCCATCAATGTCTGGCAGCTCTACTCCCTGTTGCGCACCCGCCACGACGAGCACAAGTACCAGGTGGTGCAGGTCGGGACCGACGACAACTTCCTGGCGCACGTGCTGCGGGTCCACTGGGCCGACATCGCGAGGTTCAACCCCCGCTTCCGCTTCGACGATGAGCGCCGGCTCGTGTTCCTGACGCTGGACGCCGATGTGGTCGTCGGCGTGCTCATGCTGCGCCCAGACCCCGAGGACCCGCAGGTGGCGCAGGTCGAGCTGGACTACGTGACCCAGCGCTACCGCGACCTCAGCCCGGGCGAGTTCGTCTTCCGGCGTAGCGGGCAGCTGACCGCCCACGGGTTCCGCCGGGTGCTGACCCCGCCGGGCATGGTCGCCCCCTACTACGCCCGGCTGGGCTTCCGGCCGGTCGGCGACCGCTACGCCCTGGAGCTCCCTGCTGATTAGCTCTGCTAACGAGGTATATTGCTGATATGGGTCACGAGGGCCTGGCCGACGCGCTCGGTGCGCAGCTCGTCGGCGTGCGCCGCGTGCTGCGCCGGCGCCTGCGCGCCGACCTGATCGCGGGCTCGGACGCCCGGGCGCTGACCGGCGGCCAGGTGGAGCTGCTGCGCCTGGTCGAGTCCGCACCCGGCATCGGCGTCGGCGCGGCCGCGCAGCAGCTTCGCCTGGCCGGCAACTCGGTCAGCACGCTGGTCAACCAGCTCACCGGGGCGGGCCTGCTGCGCCGGGACAAGGACCCTGCCGACCGCCGCTCGGCCCGGTTGATGCTGACCCCGGCCGCCATGGTGCGTCTGGATGCATGGCGCGCCGCGCGGGTGTCGCTGCTGGCCGGCGCGCTGGGGGAGCTCGACGGCCACGAGCGCGACGCGCTCGCGGCGGCGGTGCCCGTCCTGTCCCGCCTCGCCGGCATCCTGGCGGCCGACTCACAGCCTAGTTTCCTAGGAAGCGATACCGAGTGTGGCGAGGGAGACCGCGATGACAGTGGCGACAGTGGCGACAGCGGCGGTTGAGATACGCGGGCTGCGGCACCGGTTCAAGGAGACGGTCGCGGTCGACGACCTGTCGCTCAGCGTCCGGCCCGCCGAGATCTTCGGCCTGCTCGGGCCCAACGGCGCCGGCAAGACCACCACGATCCGGGTGCTGACGACGCTGCTGCCGCCCCAGGCGGGGGAGGTGGCCGTCTTCGGGCTCGACGTGCGGCGCAACCGGATGGCGGTGCGGCGGGCGATCGGATACGTCCCGCAGGCGCTGTCCGCGGACGCCGCCCTCAGCGGCCGGGAGAACGTGGCGCTGTTCGCGCGGCTCTTCGACGTGCCCCGCGCCCAGCGGCGCGGCCGGGCCGAGGCCGTGATCGAGGCGATGGGACTGGCCGAGGCGGCCGACCGGCCGGCCGGGACGTATTCGGGTGGCATGATCCGCCGGCTGGAGCTGGCGCAGGCCCTGGTGAGCGCGCCGCGGCTGCTGGTGCTGGACGAGCCGACGATCGGGCTCGACCCGGTGGCGCGCGCCGGGGTGTGGGAGCGCATCACCGGGGTGCGGGCGGAGACCGGGATGACGGTCCTGGTCACCACGCACTACATGGAGGAGGCCGAGGAGTACTGCGACCGCGTCGCGCTGATGCACCGCGGCCGGATCCGGGCGCTCGGCACCCCGCGGGAGCTGATCGCGTCGGCGCGGGGGGAGAGCCTGGACGACGTGTTCCGCGAGTACACCGGAGACGATTTTGACTCAGGAGGTTTCAGCGATGTCCGCGCAGCTCGTCGCACCGCAGGCCGTCTCGGCTGACGCGCGGCCCGCCGGCCCGGTGCGGGTGCTGCTGACCCGCATCGGGGCGATGTGCCTCGTCGAGCTGCAGAAGCTGCGGCGGGACCGGACCGAGGTCGTCACGCGGGCCGTCCAGCCGGCGCTGTGGCTGATCATTTTCGGCCAGACGTTCACGCACCTGCGGGCGATCCCGACCGGTGGCATTCCGTACCTGGACTTCCTGGCGCCGGGCATCCTGGCCCAGTCGGCGCTGTTCGTGTCGATCTTCTACGGCATCCACATCATCTGGGAGCGCGACGCCGGGGTGCTGGCGAAGCTCATGGTGACGCCGACCCCGCGGGCGGCGCTGGTGACCGGCAAGGCGTTCGCCGCCGGTGTCCGGGCGTTGGTTCAGGCGGCGGTGGTGATCGTGCTGGCCGCGGTGCTGGGCGTGGCGCTGACGACCAATCCGCTGAAGCTGCTCGGCACGGCGCTCGTGCTGGTGCTGGGCTCGGCGTTCTTCTGCTGCCTGTCGATCACCCTCGCGGGCCTCGTGCTCAAGCGGGACCGGCTGATGGGTATCGGTCAGGCGATCATGATGCCGCTGTTCTTCGCGTCGAACGCGCTGTATCCGGTCTCGGTGATGCCGGGCTGGCTACAGGCGCTCAACCACGTCAATCCACTCAGTTACGAGGTCGACGCGCTGCGGGGGCTGTTGATCGGTACCCCGGCGCGGCTGCCGCTCGACGTCGCCGTGCTGGTCGGGTCGGTCGCGGTGGCGGTGTTCGCGGCCTCGGCGATGCTGGGCCGGCTCACCCGATGATGCGGCTCACCCGATGAGCCGGTGATGGACTACGATGTGCGCTCATGACGGTGGATGGCGGCATCGACGAGCAGGCCGACTGGTCCGAGCGGATCGACACGAGCACGCCGCACCCGGCCCGGCGATACAACTACTGGCTCGGCGGCAAGGACAACTTCGCCGCCGACCGTGAGTCGGGCGACGCCATCGCCAAGGTATTTCCCGCGATCCGCACGACGGCCCTGGAAAACCGTGCGTTCCTGCGGCGGGCGGTGCGGTTCCTGACCGCCGAGGCGGGCGTGCGGCAGTTCCTGGACGTCGGCACCGGCATCCCGACGGCGAACAACACGCACGAGGTGGCGCAGTCGATCGCGCCGGAGTCGCGGATCGTCTACGTCGACAACGACCCGATCGTGCTGACGCACGCCCGTGCGCTGCTGACCAGCACGCCGGAGGGCGCGACCGCGTATATCGACGCGGACCTGCGCGACCCGGCCTCGATTCTGGCCCACGACAGCGTGCGCGGGACGCTCGACTTCGACCGGCCGATCGCGCTGATGCTGATCGCGATCGTGCACTTCCTGTTCGACGAGCACCGGCCCTATGAGACGGTCCGCCGCCTGGTCGACGCGCTGCCGTCGGGCAGCTATGTGGTGATGACGCACGGCACGAGCGACCTGGTGCCGCAGACGATGCGCGAGCACGTGGAGGGGGAGATCCGTTCCGGCCGGCTGCGCCTGGACGCGGTGCCCCGCTCGAAGGACGAGATCGCCCGCTTCTTCGAGGGCCTGGAGCTGGTCGACCCGGGCATCGCGCCGATCGTGGAGTGGCGCCCGACGGTGCCGCCGGAGGACCGTCCGCCGCTGGCCGACACCGCGCTGTACGGCGTGGTGGCCCGCGTCCCGTAGGCCCGCCGGGGGCCGGCGGAGGCGGTCAGCGCCGGGGCACCGGGCCGGTCGATCCGCGCACGGTCAGGTGCACCGGCAGCATGACCTGCTGGCGGGTGGTGGGTGACGGTGCGGCCGTGCGGTCCAGCCGGGACAGCAGCATCGACACGGCGACCCGGCCGGCCTGCTCGATCGGGGCGGTCAGCGTGGTCAGCGGCGGGTGGCAGAAGTCGGCGCCGAAGATGTCGTCACAGCCGACGACGCTGATGTCCTCCGGGACGCGGACGTGGCGCTCGCGCAGACGCTGCAGGATGCCGATGGCGAGCAGGTCGTTGAAGACGATGCACGCGGTGGCGCCGGTGTTGAGCAGCGCGTCGGCGGCGGCCGGGCCGGAGCCGCGCCCGGACGGGAACGGGCCGATCCGGGTGAAGGTCAGGCGGTGGCGGTCGGCGACGGCGTGCATCGCGTTCCAGCGGGCCTCGTTGGGCCAGGAGCGCTGGGGGCCCGACACATAGGCGATGTCGCGGTGTCCGAGTGACAGCAGGTGCTCGGCGGCCTGACCGATGCCGGCCGGGGTGTCGATGATGGCGCTGGGCACGCCGCGGACGTTGCGGTTGATGGTGACGAGGGGGATGTCCCCGGCGAGGCGGGCGAGCTCCTTGTCGGGCAGGCGGGACGCGGCGAGGATGGCGCCGTCCAGGGAGCGGCGCATGTTGTGCAGCATCTCGGCCTCGAGCTCGCCGGTGTCCTCGGTGTCGATGAGCAGCTGGGCGTAGCCGGCCGCCTTGAGCTGCTGCTGCGTGCCGCGGATGACGCCGAAGTAGAACGGGTTGGTGACGTCGGAGACCAGCACGGCGATGGCCCGGGTGCGCCCGGACGACAGCGCGCGGGCCGGTGAGCTCGGCACGTAGCGCAGCTCACGGGCGGCGGCCTCGATGCGTTCGCGGGTGGCGGCGTTGACCCGGCCGGGGTTGTTCAGCGCGCGGGACACGGTCGACGCGGCGACGCCGGTGGCCGCGGCGATGTCGTTGATGGTGACCGGGCGTTTCCCGTCGGCACCGAGGGGCAGGGCGGGCATGGCGCACAGCAAAGCAGGTTTGGCAAAAGATGGCAAACGATTGCCGCCACCGGAGCTGCGCTGATAGCTTCGCCTCGATCCGCTGGTCAAGCAGCATCGATGCGCCGCCGACACCCCCAATGACCCGGCGGCTCACCGCTCACTGAGGAGTGGACACCCCCATGAACCGATTGAAGATCATCGCCATCGGTGCCGCCGCGGCTCTGGCGCTCGCGGCCTGCGGCGACGACGCGAAGAGCGACGGCAGCGCCGACGGTGCGCTCAACGGCGCCGGCAAGACCCTCAACGTCCTGATGGGCGCCAACACGATCTACCCGCAGCAGCAGAAGCAGTGGTTCACCGACATCAGCAACGCGTTCAAGGCGCAGACCGGCGCCGAGGTGAAGTTCGAGACGTTCGCCTCCGCCAACGAAGAGCTCACGAAGATCCAGACGTCGGTCGTGTCGGGGCAGGGCCCGGACATCTACGCGCTGGGCACCACGTTCACCCCGACCGCCTACTCCACCGGCGCCTTCCTGGAGCTGCAGGACGCCGACTGGCAGAAGGCCGGCGGCAGGGACCGGTTCCTGCCGGCCACGTTCGGCATCTCCGGGCCCGACGCGCAGCACCAGGTCGGCATCCCGTTCGCCAGCCGCCCGTTCGTCATGGCGTACAACACCGAGCTGCTCAAGGCCGCCGGCATCGACAAGCCGGCCGACAGCTGGGACGGGCTGCGCGAGCAGGCCAAGAAGCTCACCACCGGCGGCACCTACGGCCTGGCCGTCGCCTACGCCGACGGGTTCGACCCGTGGAAGTTCATCTGGGCGATGAGCGTGCAGGCCGGCAACCCGCTCGTCGCGGCCAAGAAGGCGTCGCTGGACAACCCGGTCACGCTGAATGCCTACGAGACGTACCTGGGCTGGCTGGCCACCGACAAGGTCGTCGACCCGGCGTCGGTGGGCTGGAAGAACGCCCAGGCGATCGCCGACTTCGGCGCCGGCAAGGCGGCGTTCCTGCCGATGGTGTCGGCCTCGTCCAAGGTCACGCTGGACAAGTCGCAGGTGGCGGGCAAATACGCGTACGCCGTCATGCCGACGATCCCGCCGGGGCAGACCAGCCGGCCGTCGGGCGGCGTCGGCGCGACCAGCATCCTGTCCGGCGACAACCTCGTCGTGGCCAAGTACAGCAAGAACAAGGACCTCGCGCTGGCCTTCATCAAACTGATCACCGGCGCCGAGCAGCAGAAGTCGTACTACCGGACGTTCGGTGACCTGCCCACCAACGCGGCCGCGGCCAAGGAACTGCAGTCCGACCCGGCCCTGGCGGCGATCGTCGACTCGGCGGGCCGCTCGGCCGGCACGCCGTTCAACGGCGGCTGGAGCAAGGTGCAGCTGGCCCTGCTCAACGTGGTCGTGCAGTCGATCCCGGACCTCAAGGCCGGCAAGGTCGACGAGGGGCACCTGAAGTCGCTGGTGGGCGCCGCGCAGAAGGACGCCCAGAGCGCCGTCGACGAGGCGAAGTGACGACGATCGCGCGACGCGCCCGGACGGCCCGACCGGCCGGCCGGGCCGTCAGCCGGCGCCAGCGTCCGCTGTGGATGCTGGCGCCGGGTGGCGTCCTGCTGCTGCTCGTCATCGTGCTGCCGCTGGCCGTCGCGCTGCTGGTGTCGACGCTGGATCTCAACCAGTACACGCTTCGGCAGTGGACCGACGCCCCAGGCGTCGGGCTCGGCAACTACGTGAAGGCGTGGCGGGAGACGGCGCTGCCGCACGCGATCCGGGTCACCGTCGGCTACTCGGTGATCGTGACCGTGGCCGCGGTGCCGGTGGGCCTGGCCGCCGCCCTGGCCACCCAGCAGCGCTTCGCCGGGCGGGCGCTGGTCCGCTCGGCGTTCCTGATCCCCTACGTGCTGCCGGCGTTCGTGGTCGGCACCGTCTGGCGCACCATGCTGCAGACCGACGGGCCAGCCAACGCGCTGTTCGGCGAGCAGTACCTGTGGCTCAACGGGCCGCGCAGCTACTGGGTGCTGGCGTTCGTGCAGCTGTGGACGTCGTGGCCGCTGCTGTACCTGCTGGCCCTGTCCGGGCTGCAGGGCATCGCCGAGGACGTGCACGAGGCCGCGGCGCTGGACGGCGCCGGCTGGTGGGCGAAGCTGCGCTATATCGTGCTGCCGCACCTGCGCGGCGTGCTCGCCCTCGGCATGGTCATCGAGTTCCTGCACACCCTCAACAGCTTCACGCTGCCGTACGTGCTCTTCGGCGTCCCCGCCCCGCACGACGTCGAGGTGCTGCCGGTGCTCACCTACGTGGAGAGCTTCCAGAACTTCAAGTTCGGGCTCAGCGCCGCGATGGCGGTGCTGTCCCTGGTGCTGGTGGCGATCCCGCTGTCGGTGTACCTACGAGCGGTGAGGCTGAACCGCGATGAAGACTGACGTCCAGCGCCTGCTGCCCCGGGGCCTGCAGGCGGCCGTCGTCGCGCTGCTGCTCGTCTTCGCGCTGACGCCGGTGCTGTACATGCTGTTCGCGAGCGTCAACGACGACCTGGCGGTGGCCCGCGGCGAGTTCTGGCCCAGCGCCTTCCGCCCCGGCAACTACCTCGACCTCTGGAACACCGTCGAGCTCAGCGACGGCCTGCTCAACAGCGTCCTCGTCGCCGGCGGCGTCGCCGTCCTCTGCGCGCTGGTCTCCGTGACCACGGCGTACGTGCTGGTGCGCTTCTCCTTCCTCGGCCGCGGCCTGGTCCTGCGCGGGCTGCTGGCGCTGCAGAGCATCCCGGGCACCCTGATGCTGCTGCCGGTGTTCGTGCTGTTCGCCAACCTGGCCCGGGTGCTCGGCATCGACGTCATCGGCACCCGATGGGCGCTGTTCGTCACCTACCTGACCTTCGCGCTGCCGTTCTCCACCTGGGTCATGGTCACCTATCTGCGCGGGCTGCCGCACGAGCTGGACGAGGCCGCCCGCCTCGACGGCGCCTCGTCGTGGCGGATCCTGCGCTCGATCGTCATCCCGCTCAGCTGGCCCGGACTCGTCGTGTCCGGCATCTTCGCGTTCCTGCTCGGCTGGAACGACGTCCTGTTCGCCTCCGTCATCACCGACGCCGACACCCGCACCGCCGCCGTGGCGCTGCAGGTGTTCGGCGCGACCCAGGAGGGCGGCGCCATCCCGCTCTACGGGCAGCTGATGGCCTCCGCGCTCGTCTGCGCGCTGCCGGTGGTGGTCTTGTACCTGGCGTTCCAGCGATTCCTGGTGGGCGGCCTGACGGCCGGAGGAGTGAAATGAGTTCGGAAACGACGCGGCTCAACGTGGCGATCGTCGGCAGCGGCATCATCGGCGCCAACCACGCCGAGGCGATCGGGCGGCATCCGCGGCTGCGGGTCGCCGCGCTCGTCGACGCCCGCATCGAGGCCGCCGAGGGCCTCGCCGCGAAGATCGACCCGCGCCCGGCGTGCCATCTGACCCTGGCCGAGGCGCTGCGGGCACAGCCGATCGACCTCGTCGCCATCTGCACCCCCAGCGGCCTGCACGTCGAGGCGGCCGAGCAGACGCTCCGCGCCGGGGCGCACCTGCTGGTGGAGAAGCCGCTGGACACCAGCCTGGCCAAGGCCCGCGAGTTCGCGAAGGTGGCAGTGGAGGCCGAGGGGCGCGGCCTGGTCTGCGCGATGGTCAGCCAGCACCGCTTCGACCCGGCGATGGTCGCCGTCCAGGCCGCCGTCTGCGACGGGCGGCTCGGCCGGATCACCTCCGCCGTCGTGTCCATGCCCTGGTGGCGCGACCAGGCGTACTACGACTCCGCCGACTGGCGCGGCACGTGGGCGTACGACGGCGGCGGGGCCCTGGCCAACCAGGGCATCCACCTCGTCGACCAGATGCTCGCCCTGCTCGGCCGCCCCGAAGAGGTCTACGCCCGCACCGCGCTGGTCTGCCACGAGCGCATCGAGGTCGAGGACCTCGCCGTGGCCACGATCCGCTTCGCCGGCGGCGCCCTCGCCGTGCTGCACGCCACCACCGGCGCCCACCCCGGCCTGCCGGTCCGCCTCGCCCTGCACGGCACCGGCGGGTCCGCGATCCTGCAAGACGACCAGCTGGAGTACTTCCACTCCGCCACCCCCGGCGACCTGGACCTGGCGCCGGGCGAGCGCCACGGCGCCCCGAAGGCCGCGGACGGGTTCGTCGTCGGGCACCTGCGGCAGTACCAGGACATCGTCGAGGCGATCGACACCGGCCGGCCACCGGGCGTGCGGGTCGCCGACGGTCTGCTCGCCCTCGCGCTCGTGCGGGCCGTCTACGTCTCGGCCACCCTCGGCCGCCCCGTCGACTTCGGCCAGGTCCTCGACGGCGTCTTCGACGACGTCACCGTCACAACCCAGGAGTAGCACGTGAGGTTCTCCGTCTTCACCGCCTCGACGCCCGGCTGGACCCCCGAGGAGGCCGTCGCCAACCTCGCCGAGCAGGGCTGGGACGGCATCGAGTGGCGCGTCACCGACCAGGAGCCGGCCGACGCGCCCGGCTTCTGGGCCGGCAACCGCGCCACCTGGCCCCTCACCGGCCTTGAGGACCGCCTCGGCGACATCGACCGCCTGACCCGCGGCTCGGGCCTGGACTACTCCGGCATCGGCGGCTACGCCCGCAGCTTCGAGCGCGACGACGTGGCCCGGCTGCTCGCCGCCACCGCCGCCCTCGGCGCCGGCCGGGTGCGGGTCACCATGCCGCTGCTGCGGACCGGCGACTACCGCGACCTGTTCGCCGGCGCCCGCAAGGACCTCGAGTGGGCCACCGCCGAGGCCGCCCGCCACGGCGTCGCCGTCCTCGTCGAGCTGCACCACGAGACCATCGCCGCGTCCGCGTCCGCCGCGCTGCGCCTTGTCGACGGGCTCGACCCGGCCGCCGTCGGCGTCATCCACGACCTGGGCAACCTCGTCATCGAGGGCCACGAGGACCACCGGGCCGCGTTCCAGCTGCTCGGCCCCTACCTGCAGCACGTCCACGTCAAGAACGTCGCCTGGCACCGGACCGGCACCGCCGCCGACGGCACCGTCTCCTGGAGGGCCGACTGGGCGACGCTGCGCGAGGGCCAGGCCGACGTCGGTGCCTACCTGCGGGCCCTGCGCGAGCACGGGTACGACGGCTGGGTCACCCTCGAGGACTTCTCCACCGCCCTGCCGCTGGCCGAACGCACCCGCGACAACCTCGCCTACGTGCGTTCCCAGCTCGCCGCGGCCTGATCGGTCGCCGACCACCGCCGCGGACGCGCGACGGCGCCGTCAGGCGTCGGTGCGCCCCGCGTAGGCGGCGCCCAGCATGGCCGAGCGCTCGGTGTCGCGGACCGGCCGGGCCGGCACCGCCAGGCCCAGCGCCGGCTCGATGAGGTCCCACGCGCCGACCATCGAGCCGCCGAACACCACGACCTCGCCGCCGAAGCGCTCCAGCCACGAGGTGAGCAGCCGGCCGAGGACGCCGAAGGCGGCGTCGACGACCTCGCGGGCGTCCTTGTCCCCGTCCCGGGCGAGCGCCGCCAGCCCCCGCATGCCGTCGACGGTGGTGCCGGTGCGGGCCAGGTATCCGCGCACCAGCGCCCGGTCCGACACGAGATCCTCGATGTTGACTCCGTCGACGTCGCAGAAGTGGATCTCGCCGTCGAGCGGCACGTCGGGCCCGCTGGAGACCACGGCCCCGTCGGCGAGCCACGACGAGCCGATGCCGGTGCCCAGCGTGATCGCCACGCTCCGGCTGGTCCCGGTCGCCGCCCCGTCGATCCACTCGCCCAGCAGGAACGCATCGGCGTCGTTCACGAACGTGAACGCTTCCGGCTCGGCGGGGATCGCCGCCGCCAGCGCCGCGCGCAGGTCCACCCCGTGCAGGTGGTCGAACTTGCCGACGCCCTCGTGCAGCGACACCCCGGCCGCGTAGTCGAACGGCCCCGGTATCGCCACCGCCCACCGGTCGGCCGGCCCGGGCAGCAGCCGCTTGGCCGCGTCCGCGAGCACCCCGACGATCGTGTGCGCGTCCTGCGCCGGATCGAGCTGGTGCCGCTGCTGGTCAATGATGCGATGACCGGCGACCTCGACGCTACCGGCGGTAACGTGACTGCCGCCGATCTCGAGAACCCGCACGGGGTTGGAAACGGATAGGGTGCCCTGCACGAAGTAAACGTTATCGTACGGCTGAATCGTTGATCTGATCCGTGTACGGGTACGCCGTGTGCTTCGACGTGTGGATCAGTCCGGCGAAGAAGTCGTTCATCCGCACCGCCGTCGCCGCGTCGCGCAGGATCAGGCGGCGGGCCTCGACCGGGGCGTCGTCCAGCTCGGCCGGCAGCGCACCGGTCGCGGCCTCGGCGACCAGGGCCTGGGCGCGATCCCAGTCGCCGGGGGAGCCGAGCGTGAACGTCAGCCACGTCGCCAGATGGCCGGAGGTGAAGTCGCGGTCGTAGCCGGCGTGGGCCCGCAAGAACGAAACCTCGTCCGGTGCACGGGCGAACGTGGAGTGCAGGGCCAGGCCGAAGTCGGTGAGGTACACCCGGCGGCCGTCGGTGAGCAGGTTGCCCATGTGGGCGTCGAAGTGCAGCAGGCCGCCCGCGTTCATCGCGGCGAGGCCGGCCTCCAGCTGGGCCGCCACCGCCGCGCAGAGTTTTCCGTCGCCGCCGGCCAGTCGCTCGGTGAGCCAGGGACCCAGCTCGTACGGGATACGCTCCAGGAACAGCACCAGCGCCGACCCGGCCGCGTTGAGCTCCGTCAGCCGCCGGCGGACCGCCGCCGATCCGTCCCAGAACGCCACCCGCTCCTCCACGTCGACGGCCTCGGCCGGGACGCGGGGCAGCACGCGCCAGTGGTACAACAGCGGAAACCCGGGATGGCGGCCCGAGCGCACCCAGGCCGTGGTGAGGCGGTGCGCGGTCAGCTCCCGCCACGCACCGAATCCGGCCGAGCCGATGCCGTACTGGTAGAACCCAGGCAGCCCGAACAGGTTCCCGGTGTCGTGCGGCGCGGCCAGCTCGGTGGTGGTCAGCGGGACCTGCTTGACGAACACCGGCACCCCGTCGACGTCGAGCCCGGCCGTCTGTCCGCCGACGCCGGCGCCGAGCGGTGTGGCGGTCGCCACCAGCGCTGTCAGGGTGTCGTCGTCGAGGTCGGCCAGGGCCGGCGCGGCGCGCGCGAACGCCGTGGCGCGGTGATCGATCACGGACGCAGTCTGTCACCCGGCGGCGGCCGGTGGGGGGGCGCGTCCGGACGGCGCGCCCCCGGCACACGGCGTCAGTGCTTGCTGGCCGCGTACAACCCGATGACCGCGACGATGACCACGATCGCGGCGATGATGGCCAGGGCGATCTTCAGGGCGCTGTACGGGCGCTCGCCCGCGACCTCGCCGGTCACGCCGTTGACCTGGATGTGGTACGTCTTGCCGGCATACAGGTAGTAGGCGATCCACACCGGCAGCAGCATGAGCTTGAACGTCACGTCGTTGTACTGCGTGTGGATGCGGTCGACGCGCTGCTCGTCGCCGCCGATGTCGTGGCGGCAGTCGCTCTCGATCGCCGGGGCCATCTTCTGCTTGGCCGCCTCCAGGCCCGACTCCGGCTCGACGTCGTAGCGCAGCGTCTCGTGCCCGGCGAGGTACTCCGGGCGATACGGCTGCGAGTCGAGCAGCGGCCACGGGTCGAGCGCGTCGAGGTGCTTCGGCGAGACCTTCGTCGTGCCGGTCACCAGCACGTCGTCGAAGTCCCGTGCCACGGTGCCGCTCGCGTAGTGCCAGCGTGTCTTCTGCACCTGACGGGTCTTGGTCTGACCGTCCTCGGTGTAGGTCTCGGTGACGTAGTAGTGCTCGCCGCGCTGGCCCACGTAGTCCGAGACGGTCCGGGTGTCGTACGTCCAGTGCGGCAGGTACATGCTCTTGGCGGACTCCGCCTCGGTCACCTTCTTCAGGCCCGACGGCGCGAACCAGCGCGACGAGGCCCACTTGCCCAGCGCCTCGCGCAGCCGGCGCCGGTCGAGCACGAAGGGCAGCACCGCCTCCGGGACCACGAGGTCCTGCGGGTTGAGCTGGGCCACGACGGGGGCGGTGCAGAACCGGCAGCGGTCGGAGATGGCGTCACTCTCCGTCTGCGCGCCGCAGTTGCGGCAGACGAAGACGTTCTTGGCCAGCATCGCCACCGGCTTGCGCGGCAGGCTGATGAAGTTGAGGTAGTCGTGCTCGCGGACTCGCGCGCCGGTGGACTGCAGCACCGTCTCGTGGCCGCAGTAGGGGCATTTGAGCACGTTCGTGCCGGGCGCGAACTCGACGTTGGCGCCGCACCCGGCGCACGGATACTGGCTCTGCGACATGGTCGGATCAGCCCATCGGGGGCAGCGGCGGGGGAACGGCACCGAAGAGGTAGCCGAGCTCGGGCACCTGACCGGCCGGCGCCCAGTTGCCCATGCCGTTCTTCCACACGAGCGTGTCGCGGTTGATCTGCCCGGTCTGCACCTGCGCGCCGAGCGCGCCGGCGTCGAACGGGCCCGCCTGGGCGCCGTTGATCGCCGCGTACCACTGCTCCTGCTGCGGCAGCGGTGGCGGCGGGGCGGCCTGGGGAGCGGGCTGCGGCGCGTACTGCGGCTGCTGCGGAGCGTATTGCGGCTGCTGCGGCGCGTACTGCTGTTGCGGCGCGTACTGCTGTTGCGGCGCGTACTGCTGCGGTCGCTGTTGCGCGGCGTTCATCGAGTTGGCCACCTGCTGCGCGGCCGCCATGCCCAGGCCCAGGCCGAAGCCCTCGCCCGCGCCGCCCTGGTTGTTCGCCGCGGCCTCCATGGCGTTGGCGGCCTGGAACTTCGTGTACTGGTCCAGGTTGCCCAGCACGCCCATCGAGGTGCGCTTGTCCAGCGCCTCCTCGACCTCCGGCGGCAGGGAGATGTTCTCGATGATGAACTTGGGGATCTGGATGCCGTAGCCGGCCAGCTCCTGGGTCAGCACCCCGGCCAGCTTCGTGCCGATCGTGAGCTGCTGCGCGGCGAGGTCGAGCACCGGCACCTGCGCGGTGGCCAGCGCGCTGCCGAGGTGGCCGACGATGAGCTGGCGCAGGAACTCCGACACCTCCTCGGTGCGGAACTGCGGGTCGGTGCCGACGAGCTCCTTGAGCAGCTTCTCCGGGTCGGTCACGCGCAGCGAGTAGGCGCCGAACGCCCGGATTCGCACCATGCCGAACTCCGGGTCGCGCATCATGACCGGGTTCTGGGTGCCCCACTTGAAGTCGGTGAACTGCCGGGTGTTGACGTAGTACACCTCGGCCTTCCACGGCGAGTCGAACCCGTACTTCCAGCCCTTCAGGGTCGACAGGATCGGCAGGTTCTGGGTCTGCAGCGTGTACGTCCCCGGGACGAACACGTCGGCGATCTGGCCCTCGTTGACGAAGACCGCGACCTGAGACTCGCGCACGATGAGCTTGGCGCCCATCTTGATCTCGTTCTGGTAGCGCGGGAACCGCCAGACGATCGTGTCCCGACTGTCGTCGAGCCACTCGATGATATCGATGAACTCGCCCTTGACCTTGTCCCACAGTCCCACGTCGTCCCCCTTGCATCCGGATCACCGAGCGTCGCAGACCCTAGCAACAGTTTCCGTGAGGAACGCAAGGCTGTCGGGCAGACGCTGTTATGTATTTCAGCGTATGAGTTGCCTCGCGTCAGTCAGGAACCGGGCAGCCGCCGCGGCCGCCGGCATCGTCGGCGAAGGTCACGGATTTGGTATACCGCGCCAGGATGGCCAAGGCGGGCTCCGCGACAGACGTCATGGACATATCAGCATTGAGAGCTGCCGTCAATTGGCTGGCAGCGGCGGTCCGCCGAGCAACGTCTCCGTGGCCATGCGTCCCGGCGCCCACAGTGCACGGGGTTCTCCGTGATCACGGAGCGAACGTGCTGCTCCCTTGTGCATTTTTACTCCGTGATCACGGCGAACATGATGGTTGGGCGACGCGGATCGCAGGCACGGCCTGCGCCGTCCGAACTCGGCTTCTCGCGATGCCAAGCGCCCAATTGACGGTCACTCTTCATAGGAAATGTCCGTTGTTCGCCGCCGTCCACCGCCGGCCTCAGAGGCGATGCGGGCGCGACTCGAAGCCTGGAACAGCGTCCTCAGCCGCCGGGCGGGGGCGGCCAGGCGAGCGCCCGCAGGCCGGCCGGGCCGCCGTTGACGACGTCGCGGTCGTGGCTGTGGCGCTGCTCGGGGTCGCCCGGCCGGTACTGCCACAGCGCGAACGTGCTCCAGCCGGCGGGCAGCTTCGTGGCCTTCGCCGAGTAGTTGGCGATGTCCAGCGGATAGTCGCCGTACGAGGCGTCGTTGCCGGTGCACGGGTTCCACCAGTAGGTGTTTGTGTAGATCATCGGCTTGCGGCCGATACCGGCCTCGATCCGGTCCACGAACGCGCGGATCCACGCGCGCAGCTGTTCCGGGGTCAGGTCGTAGCAGTCGCCGGTCCCGACCCCGGCGTAGGGCCACTCGAGGTCGACGAACGGCACGAGGGTCCGGGCGTCGCGGGTGAACCTCGCATGGCGCAGGAAGAACTCCGCCTGGCCCACCGGGTCGCCGCGGTCGGGGCGGGCGTAGACGTAGGCGCCGACGTACCGTCCGGCGGCCCGCGCGGTGGTGTAGTCGGCCGCGAAGTGCGGGTTGACGTATCCGGTGCCCTCGGTGGCCTTGACGTAGACGAACTGGCTGCCCGCCGCGACCTCGGTGGGCCAGTGCACGGTGAAGCGGCGGTGGTCGTGGCTGGACAGGTCGATGCCGCCGATGGGAAAGCCGGCTGGGCGCCCGGCCTGGATCGCGGCGACCGCCTGCGGCGACGGCGGCTCCGCCGGCAGGAACGCCGGGCGCCCCGGCGACACGGCGCTCACCCCCCACAGGGAGCCGGTCACCAGGAGCAGCGAAGCGGCGACGGTCCGGCGCCGCCAGGGCGTCCGCGCGATGCGGAGACGCCGCCCCGGCACCGCGCCGCCGGGCCGCCACCGCGTGGTCACGGGGTGACGGCGTCGTGGAGGTTGCGCATGGCCATCAGCGAGGAGCGCACCTCCTGCAGCAGCTCGGTGGTGCTCAGCGGGCGCCCCCACGCCCGCGTCGCGAGGTCGTCGAAGCCGACCGTCTCGATGCCGCAGCCGTAGCGGAGGCCGAGCAGGCGCACGGCGTCGCAGTGCTGGTGCCGGACGTACGGGTCGTTCGTGACCAGCAGTATACGCTCGGCCGCGCTCGGTGTGCATACGTGCTCGGCCCATCCGACGAGGGTGTCGGCCGTGTTCGCCCGGCGCGGCGGCCGGGTCGACGCGGCGGCGAGCACGTGGACCTCCTCGACGCCCGGGCGCGGGCCCGGCCAGACCCGGTGCCACCAGCCGTCACCCTCGTACGCGGCCGCCGGCTCCGCGAGGTTGAGGAACTGGCGCAGCCCCACCATCATCATGTCGGCCTCGGTGTCGATCGGGCCGAGCCCGAGGCGGATGCCCTCGCGGTGCTCCCGGTCGTCGCGCCACCGCAGGCTGCCCAGCCCGGCGAGGGTCCGGGCGCGCAGGTCGCCCTCCAGCAGCCGGGCGACGTAGTCGGTCCGGCCGAGGGCCACGCGGATCCCGCCGCCGAGGACGACGACGTGGTCGTAGCCGTCGCGCGCCGGGCGGTCGCGCCCGCCGAGGCCGAGCACGTGGATCAGCTCGCGCAGCCGGGTGTCCAGGTCGGGGCCGTAGTCGAGGTGGGCGGTGTCGAACCGTTCTCTCACCCCGGCCCGGAAGTCCCAGACCTGCGAGAACTGTGCCGCCCACGCCAGCGCCGGCCCGACCGGGCCGGGCGGCACGCGGCCGCCGAAGTGCCCGACCAGCTCGGCCATCGCCGGCGAGGTCACCCATGCGCCGATCGAGGCCGCCACCGCCGCCGGATCGGGCCCGCCGGGCTCGCACGGTGGCAGCGGGAACGGTTCCGTCACCGCGCAGACACTACAGACGGTCTCGTGGATCGTGGGTGGAAGGAGCCCGCTCCATGCCGTATTTGGCCCGGGCCGGCCGTATCTGACCCGGGCCGGGCGCCTCCCGCACCGAAAGACCAACCAAGCGATTGCTTGCTTTTCGCGGGACACCTTGCTAAATCTTTTAAAAGATTAGTTCTTAACCGTGAGGGAGGGGACGTGTCAGCTGCGACGGACACCGCCGCCGAGGCGCAGGTCAAGCAGGGAGGCACGGCTGTCTGGGCGCCGCGCGTCACGCCGCCGATCGGGGTGGAGCTCACCGAGCCGCAGGCGCTCGCGTGTGCCTTCCGGATCCTGGCGCACGACGGCTTCAGCGAGAACATCGCCGGGCACATCACCATGCTCAAGAACGACGACGGCGACATGTGGATCAACCCATGGGGGTTGTGGTGGGACGAGGTCTCGGCCTCGGACCTGTGCGTGGTCGACCGCGACGGCAAGGTCGTCGAGGGCCGCTGGGACGTGACGCCGGCGTTCCACATCCACACCGAACTGCACCGGGCGCGGCCCGACGCGCGGGTCGTGGTGCACAACCATCCGTACTACGTGAGCGTGCTGGCCGCCGTCGGCGTGCTGCCCGAGATCGTGCACCAGACCGGGTCGATGTTCGACGGCGACCTCGCCTTCGTGCAGGAGTACACCGGCGAGGTCGACGACGCCGAGCTCGGTGCCGATCTGGCCCGCCGCATCGGCGACAAGTCCGTGGTCATCCTGGCCAGCCACGGCATCATCGTCACCGCGCCCACCATCCAGGAGGCGACGTACCGCTCGGC
This sequence comes from Dactylosporangium sp. NPDC000555, assembly GCF_040300025.1. NCBI lineage: Bacteria > Bacillati > Actinomycetota > Actinomycetes > Micromonosporales > Micromonosporaceae > Dactylosporangium > Dactylosporangium sp. NPDC000555. The sequence continues at coordinate 112,425 of NZ_JBEPDB010000018.1, forward strand.
GAGCATCGACCGGGCCTGCCGCCTCGCCTACGACGTCATGCTGCTCGGCCGTGACCCGCTGGCCATCGGGCCCGGGCTGCGGCACGGCATGAAGAAGTCGCTGCTGGAGCGCGGTACCGACGTGTTCTGGGCCGGCGCGGTGCGCTCACTGCTGCGCCGCGAGCCCGAGGTATTGGACTAATCCGGACTAATCCGGACTGAGCTGGACTGTTCTGAACCGACAGGAGCGACACCCCTATGGCATCCATCGACGAGCTGCTGAGCAACACCGGATTCACCACCGCCGACCGGAACAAGGTCACGTTCCTGCCCGACCCGCCGCGGCAGGAGCGCAAGTACACGTTCATCTCCGTCGACGACCACATCGTCGAGCCGCCGAACGCCTTCGAGGGCCGCATGCCGGCGAAGTTCGCCGAGCAGACCCCGCACGTCATCGAAAAGGACGGCAGCCACGTCTGGGTGTACGACGGCAAGGAGTTCCCCAACGTCGGGTTCAACGCCGTCGTCGGGCGCCCCGTCGACGAGTACAGCATGGAGCCGAGCCGCTTCACCGACATGCGCCGCGGCTCGTGGGACATCCACGAGCGCATCAAGGACATGGACCTCAGCGGTGTCTACGCCTCGCTGTGCTTCCCGTCGTTCCTGCCGGGCTTCGCCGGGCAGCGCCTCCAGCTGTCCACAAAGGACGCCGAGCTCGCGCTGGCCGCCACCCGCGCCTGGAACGACTGGAACATCGAGGCGTGGTCCGGCGCCTACCCTGACCGGATGATCCCCTGCCAGCTGCCGTACTTCCTCGACCCCGAGGTCGGCGCCCAGGAGATCTACCGCAACGCCGAGCGCGGCTTCAAGGCGGTGACGTTCACCGAGGCGCCGCACATGCTCGGGCTGCCGTCGCTGCACACCGGGCACTGGGACCCGATCATGCGGGCCTGCGCCGAGACCGGCACCGTGGTGAACCTCCACATCGGATCGTCGGGCACCTCGCCGTCGACCGCGGAGGACGCGCCGCCGGACGTGGTGGGCGTGCTGTTCTTCGGCTACTCCATGTTCTCCGCCGTGGACTGGCTCTACTCGCGCATCCCGGTCCGCTTCCCGGACATCAAGATCGTGCTGTCGGAGGGCGGCATCGGCTGGGTGCCCGGCCTCGTCGACCGGCTCAACCACATGCTCAGCTACCACTCGATGTACGGCACCTGGAAGGGCATCGACCTCACCCCGGCCGAGGTGCTGCTGCGCAACTTCTACTTCTGCGCGGTCGAGGACCCGTCGACGTTCGCGCTGCGCGACGTCATCGGCGTCGACCACATCCTGCTGGAGCAGGACTACCCGCACTGCGACTCCACCTGGCCGCACACCCAGCGCACCATCGAGGAGGAGATCGGCGGCCTGCCCGAGGCGGACGTGCGGAAGATGACGTGGGAGAACGCCTCGGTGTTGTACCGCCACCCGGTGCCGACCGCCGTGCAGAACGACCCGAACGCCTACTAGGTTTCAGCGCATGCCCCATTCCGCCGTGGACGACGAGCCGAAGGTCCGCGTCCATCGCCTCGCCGAGCAGGTGGCCGACCACATCCGTGGCCGGATCATCCGCGGTGACTTCGCCGACGGCGACCCGCTGCCGAAGTCGGAGGAGCTGATCCGCCGATACCCGGTCAGCATGCCGACGTTTCGCGAGGCGATGCGCATCCTGGAGGCGGAGGGCCTCATCACGGTCCGCCGGGGACGGCTGGGCGGTGCGATCGTGCACCGGCCGTCCTCGGCGAACCTGGGGTACAACCTCGGCCTCGTGCTGGCCGCCCAGCGGGCCGGGATCGGCGACGTCGCGGTCGCGCTGCGCCACGTCGAGCCGGCGTGCGCCGCGCTCTGCGCCGCCCGCCACGACCGCGCCCGCACGGTGGTACCACGCCTGCGGGAGCTGCACGAGGAGTATCTCGCCAGCATCGACGACCTGCCCACCGTCGTGGGCGTGTCGCGGCGCTTCCACGAGGCCCTCGTGAGCCTGTGCGGCAACCCGCCGCTCATCGTTCTCGCCGGCGCGCTGGAGGCGCTGTGGTCCAGCCATGAGGAGAGCTGGGCGAGCCGCACGGAGCCCCAGGGTGTACCGCTGAGCAAGCGCCAGGCCTCCGGCGAGGTGCACGGCAAGATCCTGGCGCTCATCGAGGCGGGCGAGGCCGACGCGGTACACCGCCTGGTCGCGTCGCACCTGGCCACGACCCAGCGCAACCCGCAACCCGCCGGCGACCCGGCCATCGACCTCACCCTGGTGCGCGAGCTGATGCAGCCGCCCGGCGCGGCACCCGACTCATGACGCGAAGCGCGTCCCGTGCCAGAAGAAGCGGGAAGCGCGACGAACACGCCCGTGAACTCGGCGACCATCCGTGGGACACTGTCACCCGAAGATGACCGTCTCCTCAGAGTCTCGTGGACGATGCGCATCGCCAGCTACAACGTCGAAAACCTGTTCAACCGGGCCAAGGCGCTGGATCAGCGCACGTGGGCGGCCGGGCGGCCGGTGCTGGAGGCGTTCGCGCGGGCGGGGGAACTGCTCGAGGAGCCCGTCTACACCGACGAGGTCAAGCACGACATCCTGCGCGAGCTGGGCCGGCTCGGGCTGCGCAACGCAGACCTGGCGAAGTTCGCCCGGCTGCGGCAGAACCGCGGGCGGCTGCTGCGCCGCTCGCGCGACGGGCGGGTCGAGGTGGTGGCCGGCGGGCGCGGCGACTGGATCGGCTGGGTGGAGCTGACCACCGACCGCTGCGACGAGACGGCGCTGCTCAACACGGCCCGGGTCATCCTGGACGTGCGCGCCGACGTGCTCGGCGTCGTCGAGGCCGAGAGCCGGCACGCGCTCAAGCGGTTCACCGAGGGCGGGCTGCGCGGCCGGTACCAGCACATCATGGTCGTGGACGGCAACGACGAGCGCGGCATCGACGTCGGGGTCATGTCCACCCCCGACTTCCCGCTCGCCGGCCAGCGCACCCACGTCGACGACGCCGACGAGCGCGGGCGGGTGTTCAGCCGGGACTGCCCGGAGTACCACTTCGAGCTGCCCGGCCGCGAGGAGCGCCTGGTGGTGCTGGTGAACCACCTCAAGAGCAAGGGCTACGGGGGCAAGGTCGCATCGGACGCGATCCGGCGGCGGCAGGCGGCGCGCGTGGCGGAGATCTACCGGGCGCAGCGCTCACCCTTCGTGGTGGTGCTCGGCGACCTCAACGACACGCCGGACAGCGAGCCGCTGGCGCCGCTGCTGCGCGGCACGGACCTGCGCGACGTGTCGGCGCACCCGGGCTTCGACGATGGCGGGCGGCCCGGCACCTACGGCTACTGCACCGCCCGCAACAAGCTCGACTACGTGCTGCTGTCGCCGGCGCTGTTCGCGGCCGCGACCGGCGGCGGGATCGAGCGCCGGGGCGTGTGGGGCGGCCGCAACGGCGTGCTGTGGCCCGTCTACGGGACGATGACGAGGGCGGTGCACGCGGGCTCCGACCACGCGGCCATCTACGCGGACATCGATCTGCACAAACTGGGATCGCACATTCGGTGAAATTTACGCCGAGAGTAGCGATCGTATCGCTGTTCGTGAAAGTCTGGGATCCGGATAATCCGCGCCTGGTGGGGTGAGCAGGGCGAAGCGCACACCGATGCCCCGCCCGCGCCGAGGGCGCGCGCCGGCCAGGACCAGCCGGAACCGGAGGCGAGATGACGGCGACCGCGGCTGCGACGAGCCTCGCCTCCGGCGAGCCTCCGATCAACTTCGCCGCGCACCAGCTACGGGCCGGCAACCTCGCGGGCGCCCGCGACGACTTCGAGCAGATGCTCGCGATGCTGCTCGGGGCGATCCACCCCGGCGCCCGCGCGATCAGCGCGAACCCCGGCGACTGGGGCATCGACATCCTGCTCGGCGAGCTGTCCGGCCTCGTCGTGATCTGGCAGTCGAAGTACTTCTGGCCGATCGTCACCCGCGCGCACCAGGGCCAGATCCGCGAGTCGTTCGACTCCGCGGTCGCCGCCGCGGCGCGCAACGGCTACCGGCTCGCCCAGTGGGTGCTGTGCGTGCCGGCGAGCATGGACGCGCCCACGGCGCAGTGGTGGGACAACTGGCGGGCGCGGCGGCACCGCGAGACCGGCGTGCAGATCGAGCTGTGGCACGAGAACGTGCTGCGCAACCTGCTCGTCAAGCCCGACTGCGCGCACGTGCGCCGGCACTTCTACGACCCCTACGCGGGTGCCCGTCCGGTGCCGGCGCAGACGCCACGGCCGTCGCTGCGGCATCTGCCGCCGGAGGACGGCGCCGCCCTCGAGGACGCGCTGTTCGTGCGGCAGCTGCGCGCGGCCGGGCACACCGAGGTGGGCGCGGCCAAGCGGGAGTACTTCAACGCCGACCTGCTGGCCCGCGAGATCCTCGACAAGCGGGTCCCGGAGGAGCTCGAGGCGCTGGACGAGGCCGACGGCATGGTGCACGGCATCTGGGAGGCGGGCTTCAACCACCATGTCGTCAGGTTCCGGGACAATCCGCTGCTGCCGGGGCTGCACGCCGCCGTGATGCACGAGATCCGCGAGTCCGCCGCCTTCCCGGCCGGGCTGCGCGCCGGCCCCGTCCACAAGTGCGGGTTCATGCACCGGGTCGTCGAGCAGCGCCGCGCGGGCTGGGTGACGCACTGGCGGGAGCTCACATGACGCCCGAGGACCTCACCGCCTTCCGACAGGCCAGGATCCTGCTGGTCCTGGCCGTGGCGGGGGAGGAGGGCGCCGACGCCGAGCGCCTCGGGATCTACGAGTTTCTGGCCGGGCACCCGCTGCTGCTGGCCCGCGCCGAGGACGACCCGGACCGCACCACGCTGCGGCTGGCCGGGTTCGACGACCGCAGCGTCGCCTACGCCAGCCCGGCCCAGCGGTTCGTGACCGCGCAGCTGCACCTGGGCCGCGACCTGTCCGCGCTGGTCGCGCGGGGGCTGGTGCGGGTCACGACCGCCGGGCGGGTGACGTACCGCCTCACCGACGAGGGAGCGAGCATGGCGAGCCGATTCACGGCGATGTATGCTCAGTCGTACAACGCCGCCGTACGCATCGTCATCCGGCGGCTCCGGCGCCTCAGCGGTCGTAAACTTCGTGAGGGCCTGCGGCAATGGCTCCTTCCGGTGTCCAGCGGGCACGTGCCAGTCCAGCCAGTGTCATTGAAGGGCGCGCCATGACCGGTCTGCGTACCCACGACGGCATCCGGATCAGGCGGCTGCGCCTCCGCGGCGACGACCGCGCCTACGACGTCGACTTCCGCGCGCCCGACGACGCCCCGCGCCCGCTGTCGATCCTGGCCGGCGCGTTCAGCACCGGCAAGACCACCATCCTCGAGTTCGTCGACTACTGCCTCGGCGCCAACGACCACCCCCGGCACCCGGAGATCACGCCGAAGGTCAAGTCCGCGACGCTGGAGGTCGAGCTGTCCGGCTCGCCGTATCTCATCGAGCGCGCCGTCGGCGAGCCGTCGATGTTCGCCTACGTGCGCGCCGGCCGCCTCGACGACCCCGGGGCCGCCCCACGGGTGCGCCGGCCGCTGCGCCCCGCCGGGCACCCCGAGAGCCTGTCCAGCCTGCTGCTCTCGCACTGCAAGCTGCAGGGCGTGCGGCTGTCGTTCGACACCCACGACCCGCTGAGCTTCCGCGACCTCATGTGGCTGTGCTTCCTGCCCAACGAGCGCCTCGACGGCAAGGACCTGCTCTTCGAGAGCGTGCCGATGAAGCATCTCAAGCTGCGTCAGGTCGTCGACGTGGTCTTCGACGTCCACGACGACCACACCGTGGAGATCGGCCGGCGCATCCGCACCATCGAGGCGGAGCTGGCCGCGGCCCGCACCGCGTATCGCGCCGCCGAGCAGCTCGTCGAGGAGCAGCACGTCGGCAGCCGCGCCGACCTGGAGGCGCTGCACATCAGCGCCAAGGAGGAGCTGTCCGCGTGCGCCCAGGCCCTCGCCGACCTCGACGCCCGCACCCGGGCCGGCACCGGCTTCGCCGCCGAGCTGCGTGAGCGACACCGCGAGGCGGCCCGCGCCGCACTGGTGGCCTACACCGATCTCCGCGACCGCGAGACCCAGCTGCAGCGCATGACCCCGCTGCGCGGCAGCTACGCCGACGACGTGAGCAAGTGGACGATGCTCGCCGAGGCCGACCGGCTCTTCGAGACCGCCGCGAGCGTCTGCGCGTCCTGCCAGACCCCGCTCGACGCCGACGACGACGAGCGCTGCCCCGCCTGCCGGTTCCCGATCACCCCGGTCGACGTGTCCGGGGAGCTGCGCTCGGCCAGGACCCGCCTGGCGGAGCTCAGCCGATACGTCGAGGAGCTCGAGCGGGAGATCCCGCGGCTGCGCTCGGCGGCCTCGCGCGCCCAGGAGGCGGAGTCCCGCGCCGCCGCCGAGCTCGATGCCCTCACCGCGCACGCCGTCACCCCGTTTCTGGCCGAGCGCGACGCGATCGCCCGCCGCCGCGAGGAGGCGGCGGCCACCCTCCAGCGCGCCGCCGGCGGGCTGCGGCTGGTGCAGGGCCTCGAGCGGCGCGCCGCGGGCATCGCGCAGATGCTGGATCAG
>NZ_JBEPDB010000019.1:0-115391 GCF_040300025.1 Dactylosporangium sp. NPDC000555
GTCGAAAACCTGTTCAACCGGGCCAAGGCGCTGGATCAGCGCACGTGGGCGGCCGGGCGGCCGGTGCTGGAGGCGTTCGCGCGGGCGCCGTGCCCGGCCCGGCCTCGTGCCGTACCTCGCCGTCTTCGCCACCTGTGCGCTGCTGCTCGCCGACGCGCGGGCGGGTGGCGACGACACCCTCGGCGTCGCGATCGGCGCCGTTGCGCTGGTGCTGCTCGTGGCCGCCCGGCAGGCCACCGCGCTGCGCGACAACGACGACCTCGTCGAGACGCTGGACGGGCGGCTGCGCGAGGTCGTCGAATACCAGGAGACGCTCGCCTGGCAGGCCACCCACGACGCGCTCACGCACCTGCCGAACCGGCGGCTGCTCACGCAGTACACCGGGGAGGCTCTCGGCGGCGGCGACCGGGTGGCGGTCGCGCTCGTGGACATCGACGATTTCAAGGCGATCAACGACGACCTGGGCCACGGCACCGGCGACGCCCTGCTGACCGCGATCGCGGCGCGGCTGTGCGAGCTGTGCCCGCCGGAGGGCCTCGTCGCGCGGCTCGGCGGCGACGAGTACGCGCTGGTGTTCCCGGCCGCCGACGAGCCGGCGGCGCTGCGGATCCTCGGCGAGGTCGCGGCCGGGCTGCGCCGCCCGCTCGACGCCGCCGGGCACGCCCTCGTCGTCGAGGCGAGCGTCGGCGTGGCCGTCGGCGCGGCCGGTACCGACGCCGACGAGCTGCTGCGCCGCGCCGACGTGGCCATGTACGCGGCGAAGGAGCGGGGCAAGGGGCGGCAGGTCGCCTACGACCCGGCGATGGACCAGCGCGGCGCCGAGCAGGCCCGCATCGCCGCCGAGCTGCGCGTCGCCCTGGACGCCGGGCAGCTGCGGGTGTTCTACCAGCCGATCGTGCGGCTCGCCGACGGGAGCACGGTCGGCGTGGAGGCGCTCGTGCGCTGGCAGCACCCGCAGCGCGGCATGGTCCGCCCGGACCTGTTCATCCCGGCCGCGGAGCGCACCGGCCTCATCGTCCCCGTTGGGCAGTGGGTGCTCGCCGAGGCGTGCCGGCAGGCGGCGCGGTGGCGGTGCGAGCTCGGCCCGGACGCGCTGCAGTACGTCTCCGTCAACGTCTCGCCGCGCCAGCTGCGCGAGGCCGGGTTCGCCCGGCGGTTGCGCGCCGAGCTGCACGCCGCCGGCCTGGCGCCGGCGAACCTCATGGTCGAGGTCACCGAGACCGCGGTGTTCGACGGCGGCTCGGCGCTGGAGGAGCTGCGGGAGATCCAGCGGTACGGCGTGCAGGTGGCCCTGGACGACTTCGGCACCGGCCACTCGTCGCTGGGTCTGCTGCGCACCTGCCCGGTCGACGTGCTCAAGGTGGACAAGTCCTTTGTCGACAACGTGACCGAGGCCGGCGAGCACTCGGTCGTCGCCGAGGCGCTCATCGGCATCAGCGACGGGCTGCGGCTGCGCGCCGTCGCCGAGGGCGTGGAGACCCAGGAGCAGGCCGACGCGCTACGACGGCTCGGCTACCGCTACGCCCAGGGTTACCTCTACGGCCGCCCGCTGCCCGCCGAAGAGCTCCCGGCGCTGCGCCCCGAGCAGGGGGTCGGCTCCGCGCGGTGAGCGCGGCCTGCCCCCGCGGTGGCGGACACTGGTCCTATGCGCATCGAGGGCACCGAGCTGTTCGTCGGCGACCGGCAGATCGTACGGGTGTCCGGCGTCAGCGGCCCCGTGGAGGTATCCGGCGACGGCGTGGCGGGCCGGGCGGACGGCGACGGCGTGGTCGAGGTACCGGTCGCGGTCGACGCCGCGCCCGGGACGGTCGTGCCCGTCACCGTCACCGCCGGCGGCGCGACCGGGCACGCCGAGCTCGTCGTCGCCGAGCCCGGCTGGATCGTGTGGATGGTCTCGCACTTCCACTACGACCCGGTGTGGTGGAACACGCAGGCCGCCTACACCGCCACCTGGGGCCGGGCGGAGCAGACCGGCACCGAGTTCCGCGCCGACTTCCAGCGCACCGGGTTCGAGCTGGTGCGGCTGCACCTGGAGACCGCCCGGCTGCACCCGGAGTACAAGTTCGTCCTCGCCGAGCTCGACTACCTCAAGCCCTACTGGGACGCGTGCCCGCAGGACCGCGCGTACCTGCGCCGGCTGCTGCGCGAGGGCCGGCTCGAGCTCGTCGGCGGCACCTACAACGAGCCCAACACCAACCTCACCCTGGCCGAGACCACGATCCGCAACTTCCGGTACGGCATCGGCTTCCAGCGCGACGTCGTCGGCGGCGACCCGCGCACCGCCTGGCAGCTCGACGCGTTCGGCCACGACCCGAACTTCCCGGGCTTGGCCGCAGCGGCCGGCCTCGACTCCTCGTCGTGGGCGCGCGGGCCGTTCCACCAGTGGGGTCCGATGCTGAGCGCGTACACGCCCGGCGAGCGCGGCTGGGGCGACCCGTCCTCGATGCAGTTCACCGCCGAGTTCGAGTGGCTCTCACCCAGCGGCCAGGGCGTGCTCACCCACTACATGCCGGCCCACTACTCCGCCGGCTGGCACATCGACGCGCAGCCGACCCTCGCCGCCGCGCAGGCGAGCGTGTACCGCCTGTTCCTGCTGCTCAAGAAGGTCGCCCGCACGCGCAACGTGCTGCTGCCCGTCGGCACCGACTACAGCCCGCCGGCGAAGTGGGTCGTCGACATCCACCGCGACTGGAACGCCCGCTACACCTGGCCGCGGTTCGTGTGCGGGCTGCCGCGCGAGTTCTTCGCCGCCGTGCGCGAGCAGGCCGACGGGTTCTCGCCGCAGACGCGGGACATGAACCCGATCTACACCGGCAAGGACGTGTCGTTCATCGACACCAAGCAGGCCCAGCGGCACGCCGAGGCGCTGCTGACCGACGCCGAGACGTTCGCGACGCTCGCCGCGCTCGGCGGGGCGCCCTTCCCGCACGAGGAGACCGACCTGGCCTGGCGCCAGCTCGTCTTCGGCGCGCACCACGACGGCATCACCGGGTCGGAGTCCGATCAGGTGTACCTCGACCTGCTCACCGGCTGGCGCGAGGCGCACGACCTGGCCGCCGGCGTGCTCGACGGCGCCCTCGGCGCGCTGAGCGCCCGGCTGCCCGGCGGCGACGGGCCGGCGCGCGTCGTCGTGTTCAACCCGTCGTCGTGGACCCGCACCGACGTCGTGCGGGCGCCGCTGCCGGACGGGCTGGACGGGGCGCTCGTCGACGGGGAGCCGGCCCTGGTCGAGGACGGCCACCTGGTGTTCCTCGCCCGCGACGTGCCCGGCGTCGGGTACCGCACCTTCGCGCTGACCGCCGGGGGCGGCGGCGGCTGGCGGCCCCGCCCGGGCGCGACCGCCATCGAGAACGAGACCTTCCGGCTCACCGTCGACCCGGCGCGCGGCGGCGCCGTCGCGTCCTTGGTGGACCGGCGCACCGGCCGCGAGCTGCTGGCCGCCGGGCGGTGCGGCAACGAGCTGCTCGTCTACGACGAGTACCCGGCCCACCCGCGGGTGCACGAGGGGCCGTGGCACCTGCTGCCCAAGGGACCGGCCACGGCCGGCTCGGCCGACCGGCCGGCGCACTCGGTGACCGTCGAGACCGGCCCGCTCGGCGAGCGCGTCACCGTCACCGGCGCCGTCGGCCCCGCCCGATACACCCAGACCCTCACCCTCTGGCGCGGCGTGGCCCGCGTCGACGCGCGCACCCGGCTGGAGGAGTTCACCGGCGCCGACCACCTCGTCCGGGTCCGCTGGCCGTGCCACGTGCCGGGCGCGCTGCCGGTCAGCGAGGTCGGCAACGCCGTCGTCGGGCGCGGCTTCGGCATCGTCGACGCCGACACCGAGACGGCGCCGTGGACGCTGGACAACCCGGCCCAGCACTGGTTCGCGCTGTCCTCGACCGCCCGCGTCCACGTCGGTGCGCACACCCGCGCGATCGGCGTCGCCGAGATCGTCGGGGGCGGCGCCCCGGCGCGCGAGGCTCGCGACCTCGCCCTGGCCCTCGTCCGGCAGGGCGTCACCGCGACCTGCTCGACCGGCGACGGTCCCCGGTACGGCTCGCTCGCCGTCGACTCCAACCTGCCCGACGTGCGGATCGCGATCGGCGGCCCGGCGGCGAACCCCTTCACCGCGGCCGTGCTCGCCACCGCCGGCGCGCAGGCGCGGCGGCAACTGCGCGAGGACGGCCGGGTCTGGATACCGGCCGAACGGCCCCTGGCCGAGGTCTGGACGCCCAACGCCGACCTCACCGGCGTGCGCGCGCTGCCGGTGCTCGTCGTCGCCGAGGACGCGGTCGCGCGCCTGTGCGCCGACATCGACGCCGGCGACGTGCGCGTGGCGCCGCCGCTCGACGATCCCGATCCCGACCCCGACCCCGACCTGGACGACTACACCGTCGGCATCGTCAACCGCGGCCTGCCCGGCTTCGCCGTGGACCGCGGCGGCGCGCTGCACCTGTCGCTGGTGCGCTCCTGCACCGGCTGGCCGTCCGGGGTGTGGATCGACCCGCCCCGGCGGACGGCGCCGGACGGGTCCAACTTCCAGCAGCAGCACTGGACCCACGAGTTCGACTACAGCATCGTCGCCGGCGACGGGGACTGGCGCGCCGTCGGGCTGGTCGCCGCCGGCCACGCGGTCAACCACCCGCTGCACGCCCGCGCCGTCCCGGCCGGGCCGCCCGCCTCCGCGCGGCTCGTGCACGTCGAACCGTCCACCGTCGTGCTCACCGCGCTCAAGCCCGCCGGGGACCCGATCGCGTCGGGCCGGGCGCCCGAGCCGGTCTCCGCCGTCACCGCCCGGTACTACGAGTCCGCCGGGCGCCCCGCGGACGTCCACCTCGGACTGCCGCTGCCGGTGGTGTCCCGGCGGCCGGTCGACCTGCTCGAGCGGCCCGCGCCGGACGGCGCCCTGCCGGCCGCAGGGATCGGGCAGTCCGTGCTCGGCGTCGCGCACCCGCTGCCCGCCGCGTTCCTGCCCGCCGCTCCGGTGTACTCGCGCTACTGGCTGCACAACGCCGGGCCGGCGCCGCTGGGGAACATGCCCGTCTCGGTACACCTGGATCCGCCGCACGCCGCGGTCTCGGGCCCGGTGGCGCTGACCGCGACCGTGGCCTCCGACCTGACGGCGGCGCGGGCCGCGGGCACGTTGTCGTTCACCGCGCCGGCGGGCTGGACGGTGGAGCCGGCGTCGGTGCCGTACGACCTGGAGCCCGGCGGGCACGTGGCCGTGCCGCTGCTGGTGACCCCGCCGCCGGAGCCGGAGCCCGGCGCGCACTGGCTGCGCGCGTCGATCCCGCAGGGCCCGTACGACGTGACCCGGCTGCTCGTCGGCGTTTCCGGGCCCGAGACGGTCACCGCGGCGCTCGCCCCCGCCGCGTTGTGCCTGCGCCGCGGCGAGTCCGGGTCGCTGACCCTGACGCTGGGGACCGACGCCGCGGGGGAGGTGCTCGTGGACGTACACCTCATCGGGCCCTGGCACACCTGGGAGCTGCTGCCGGTCGCCCGGCGGGCGGTCACGCTGCGCCGATCGTCCGCGGTGGAGTTCCCGGTGCGCGTGCCGGCCGGACATCCGCCGGGACAGTGGTGGGTGCTGGCCCGGCTCGCACACGCCGGCCAGCTGCACTACACCGAGCCCGTCCCGGTGACGGTGCTGCCGTGACCGGTCCGGAGCGAAGCGGAGGGGCCGGTCACCGTGGGCTCAGTTTCAAGTCATGCCGTGGCCGGAGCGTAGCGGAGGGTTCGGCGTGACCGGCTCCGTCGCCGCATACGTCGGCGCGCGGGCGGTGAGCGTCGCCGAGGTCGAGGAGCGGCTGGCGGCGATGCGCGCCGGCCCCTACGCCGCGCGGCTGCCGCACCCAGCCACCGCCGAGGGCCGCAACCTGCGGCGGTGGCTGGTCCAGGTGCTCGTCACCGAGGCGGTGCTCGACCACGAGGCCGAGCGGCACGGGCTCGCCGGGGCCGGCCGGCCCGCGCGGCCGGTGAGCCTGACCCTGGCCGGGGCCCTGCGACTGGGCGGCGTCGCGGCCACCGTCCTGGCGCTGCACCCGCACGCCGAGGCCCTGCGCGCGGCGGTGACCGCGGACGTGACGGTCGGCGAGGCGGAGGCACGCGACTACCACCAGCGCAACCGCGACCGGTACCCCGGCCCGTTCAACGCGGCCCGCGACGAGATCGCCGAGGTGCTGCTGGCGGCCGCCCGCGAGCGGGCCTTCGGGCGCTGGCTGGACGAGCGGTGCGCGGCGCTGGTCCGGCTGTCGCCGGGCTTCGAGCACCCCGGCGACCCGGCCCAGCCCGACTACGCCCACCATCACTGACGCGCGCATCCACGTCCTCACCATCGGTGACTGCGGGAAACCCGTAGTCACGCTGCGGGCCGGTACCGAACCGGGAGGCGGGCCGGGGCGGCAGGCTGATGCCGTCGCGATACCGAACCCTCTTGACCGGAGCTGGAAAGCACATGTGGTCACGTCACCGCGCGCTCGGTGCGCTGCTGGTCGTCTGCGCGCTGCTCACCGGGTGCGGCGCGAAGGCACCAGAGCGGGCGGCGCCGAGCGCGGCGGCTACGCCCGGTGCGCCGGCGATGGCCTCAGGGTCGGCGGCGGCGGGTGGATCCGGGCTCAGCGCAGCGCAGATGGCCCGGATTCCGCACTTCCCGCCGGCGCCGGCGCCGCAGCCGGTCACCGTGCCGGCCGGGCCGTCGGCGGGCTGGTACAGCGCCATCCCGACCGGCCAGCCGGTCGCGTTCATCACCATCGACGACGGCTGGACGAAGGTGCCCGAGGCGGAGGCGCTGCTCAAGGCCGCGCACGTGCCGGTCACGCTGTTCCTGGAGATCAACGCCATCAAGTCCGATCCGGGGTACTTCACGCGCCTCGAGCAGGACGGCGCCGTCATCGAGGCGCACACGATCAGCCACCCCGAGCTCAAGGGCAAGTCCTACGACGTGCAGCGGCACGAGATCTGCGGCGGGGCGGACGAGCTCGCGAAGCTCTACGGGCGCCGGCCCGTGCTGTTCCGGCCGCCGTTCGGCGACAAGGACGCGACCACGCTCAAGGTCGTGCACGACTGCGGGATGAAGGCGGCCTTCTTCTGGAAGGAGACGACGGACAAGGGCATCGTGCGCTACCAGGAGGGCCAGGCCGTCAAGCCCGGCGACATCCTGCTGATGCACTTCCGCCCGGCCTTCGTCGAGGACTTCCTGGCCGTGCTGCAGGCCATCTCGAACGCCGGGCTCACCCCGGCGCGGCTGGAGGACTACATCGCCTGAGGCGGCAGGTCCAGCCGCACCTCGGTACCGCGCGGATCGGCCGCGCCCACCGCCAGCGCGGCGCCGAGCAGCTCCGCCCGCTCCCGCATGCCGTGCAGCCCGTGCCCGGCGGTGAACCCGTCCGGCGGCGGTCCGGCGCCGTCGTCGCGCACGACCACGCGGATGCCCCGACCGTGCGGCCCGGCCTCGATGCGCACGCGCCCTGCGCCCGCGTGGCGGACCGCGTTGGTGAGCGCCTCCTGGACGATGCGGTACACCGCCGTCTCCGCCGCCGCCGCCAGCCGCGGCAGCCCGTCGACGGACGCCTCAACGTCGAGCCCGTCGCGGTCGCGCGCGTGCCGGGCGAGGTCCTCCAGCGCGGCGGCGAGCCCGAGCGCGTCCAGGGCGAGCGGGCGCATCTGGGCGACCATCCGGCGCAGCGACTGGATCTGGCGGCCCACGATCTCCCGCGCGTCGGCGATGCCGGCCGCCCGCGCCGCCGGGTCCGGCCCCGTGGCCGCCGCGCCGAGCAGCACGTGCGCGGCGGCGAGCTCCTGCAGCGTGTCGTCGTGCAGCTCGCGGGCCCACCGGCGGCGCTCGGCCTCCGCGCCGTCGAGGCGGGACCGGGTCGCGCTGAGCCGCGCCCGGCGCCGCTCGAGGGCGGCCTCCCGCAGCGTCAGCCCCGAGGTGGCGAACAGCAGGGCCACCGGGATCAGGAGCAGCAGCAGCTGGGGAGCCGGCCGCACGCTGCCCTGCCAGAGCCCGGCGACCGCGATGAGCGCCGAGATGCCCGCGGCGGCGAGCAGCCGGGCCCGCGCGGCGAAGCGGTGCGGGCCGTCCGTCCGCACGCACGCGAGGGCCAGCAGGAACGCCGCGCCCGCGCTGACGCCGGCCCACAGCTCCTCGCGCGGGTAGATGCCGCCGAGCTCCAGCACGATGCCGGCGACGAGCAGGGCGGCCCCGGCCACGGCGAGCGTGGTCGCGGCCACCTCGGGCACCCGCTCGCCCCGGCTCATGATGCTCGCGCGTTGTCGCCGGCCGGTGCCCGATCCGACCGGCGGCTTTCGCTGGTCCTTGCCGGTTTCACGGCAGCAGCCCGATCCGGCGCGCGGCCGCGACCAGCTCGGCGCGGCTCGTCGTGCCCAGCCGGTTGCGCAGGTTCGCCCGGTGCGTCTCCACGGTGCGCAGGCTGATCGACAGCCGCCGGGCGACCTCGGCGTTGGTGTGCCCGGAGGCCAGCAGGGTCAGCACCTCCCGCTCGCGCGGGCTGAGCGCCTCCAAGGCCGCCGGCCGGCTGCGGGCCAGGCGCGCGCCGAGCTCGGCGTCGACGTACACCGAGCCGGCCATCACCGTCTCCACCGCGCGCAGCAGCTCGTCGGCGGCGGCCTCCTTGAGCACGTATCCGTGCACACCGCCGGCGAACGCCTCCCGCGCGAACGACACGTCGTCGTGCATCGTCAGCACCACGATCCGCGGCTGCGGGTCGGCCGCGAGCAGCTCCGGCAGGACCGGCAGCGCGCTGTCGGACCCGAAGCTCAGGTCGAGCACGATGAGGTCGGGGCGCAGCCGGTGCGCGACCGTGCGCAGCTCGTCGATCCCGGCCGCCTCGCCCTCGACCCGGCACCGCGGGTCGGCGGCGAGCAGGGCCCGCAGCCCGGCCCGTACGACGAGGTGGTCGTCGGCCAGCAGGATCCGCCAGGCGTCCGTCGCGATCACAACAACGTTTGTACCTCGCGCCCGCTCCACGCCGTCGGGTCGGGCTGCTCATGCGGACAGCGTGGCCCGCGGAACGCATCAGGGCTTGCGGGCCACGCCGCAGTAGCCGTCCACGATGGCGGTGTTCCCGTCCTTGGGGCGCCACTGACCCAGCGGTACGACGCCCGGGTCGACGACCTCGAGGCCGTCGAAGAACGCCTTGAAGTCGGCGACCTCGCGCAGGTGGTAGGGCACGGCGCCGCTCTCGTTGTACTGCCGGTGCGACTCGATCACCCGCTCGCTGGTGGCCGTGCCGTCGGACATGGTCAGGTAGCTGCCCGGGGCCAGGGTCGAGACCAGGGCGCCGACGATGGACCGCGCCTCGGCGGGGTCCTCGACGTGACCCATGACGCCGAGCATCATGAGCGCGATGGGCTGGTCGAAGTCGAGGGTCTTGCGGGCCTCCCGCACGATCTTCTCCGGGTCGCGCACGTTGGCTTCGATGTACTGGGTGGCGCCCTCCGGGGCGCTGGTCAGCAGCGCCCGCGCGTGCGTGAGCACCAGCGGGTCGTTGTCGACGTAGACGATGCGGGCCTGCGGTGCCGCCCGCTGGGCGACCTCGTGGGTGTTGTCGGCGGTGGGCAGGCCGGTACCGATGTCGAGGAACTGGCGGATGCCGGCCTCGGCGGCGAGGTACGTCACGGCCCGGCCCAGGAACGCCCGAGCGTACCGCGCGGCCTCGACGATCTCCGGGAAGACCGCGCTGACCTGGTCGCCGACCGCGCGATCGGGGGCGAAGTTGTCCTTGCCGCCCAGCCAGTAGTTCCACACTCGTGCGGAATGCGGCACCGAGGTGTCAAGCTTGGGGGCCGGCGCCTCCACCGGGTGTCCGGCGCGACTCTGCGGCATGATCGTCTCCCTCGACGGACCGGCTATCGATCCCCGTAGCTTAGTCGCCTGCCGATGTCGTCGTCCCGCCGCGACCCCGCTCATGTGCCACCCGTTTGTGATCGCGTCGCCCCTCTCACAGCTCCGGGTACAACGGGTGTGTACGGGCGAGCGTAGCCACGCGTTCCCGCAGCTCGGCGGCGACGCCTTCGTCGTAGCCGGGCTTGAGGGCCGTCGCGATGATCTCGGCGACCTCCGCGAAGGCCGTGCTCGCGAAGCCGCGGCTGGCCAGGGCCGGCGTGCCGATGCGCAGTCCCGAGGTCACCATCGGCGGCCGGGGGTCGAACGGTACGGCGTTGCGGTTCACGGTGATGCCGATGTCGTGCAGGCGGTCCTCCGCCTGCTTCCCGTCGAGCTCCGACTCGCGCAGATCGACCAGCACCAGGTGGACGTCGGTGCCGCCCGACACCACGGACACACCCGCGGCGGCGACATCCGGAGCGCTCAGCCGTTCCGCCAGGAGCCGGGCGCCCGCGAGGGTACGCTCCTGGCGCTCGCGGAACGCCGGCTCGGCGGCGAGCTTGAACGCGACCGCCTTGGCCGCGATCACGTGCTCCAGCGGGCCGCCCTGCTGGCCGGGGAACACGGCGCTGTTGACCTTCTTCGCCACGTCCTCGCGGTTGGTCAGGATCACCCCGCCGCGCGGGCCGCCGAGCGTCTTGTGCGTGGTCGTGGTGACCACGTCGGCGTCCGGCAGCGGGTTCGGGTGGAGCCCGGCGGCGACGAGCCCGGCGAAATGCGCCATGTCCACCATCAGGTACGCGCCGACCTGGTCCGCGATCCGCCGGAAGGCCGCGAAGTCCAGCTGCCGGGGGTAGGCCGACCAGCCCGCGACGATGAGCCGTGGCCGGTGCTCCTCGGCGAGTCGCCGCACCTCGGCCAGGTCGACGCGGTTGTCCTGCGGGGACACGTGGTAGGCGACGACGTTGTAGAGCTTGCCGGAGAAGTTGATCCGCATGCCGTGGGTGAGGTGGCCGCCGTGCGCCAGGTCCAGGCCCAGGATGGTGTCGCCCGGTTCGAGCAGGGCCATCATCGCGGCGGCGTTCGCCTGGGCGCCCGAGTGCGGCTGCACGTTGGCGAACCCGGCACCGAACAAGCGTTTCACCCGCTCGATGGCGAGGCGTTCGGTCACGTCGACGTGCTCGCAGCCGCCGTAGTAGCGCCGGCCCGGGTAGCCCTCGGCGTACTTGTTGGTCAGGACGGAGCCCTGCGCCTCCATCACCGCGACCGGCGCGAAGTTCTCGCTCGCGATCATCTCCAGCGTGCTCTGCTGACGACCCAGCTCGGCGCGCACGGCGGTGTACACCTCGGGGTCGACGTCGGCGAGCCGGCGATCCAGCACGGCCATGGTCAGACTCCGCGGCGGTAGAAGGGCAGCTGGACGACCGTGGCCCGCTGTTGGCTGCCCCGGATGTCGACGAGCACCTCGGTGCCCGGTCCGCTGCGGTCGGGCGGCAGATAGGCCATCGCCACGGGGTGGCCGAGGGTGGGCGACAGGGCGCCCGAGGTGATCTCGCCGATGCGTTCGCCGGTGTCCGGGTCGAGGACGGCGTAACCGGTGCGCGGGGCTCGTCGCCCGGTGGAGGTCAACCCGACCAGGACCCGGGCCGGGCCCTCGTCGCGCCGGGCGGCCAGGGCCGTCTCGCCGACGAACCCGCCCGGCTTTCCGAACGCCACGACCCGGCCCAGTCCCGCCTCGAACGGCGTGGTGCGAACGGTGAGCTCCTGGCCGTACAGCGGCATGCCGGCCTCGAGGCGCAACGTGTCACGGCAGGCCAGGCCGCACGGGACCAGCGAATGCCGGGCGCCCGCCGCGCTGATCGCCCGCCAGAGGACCGGGGCGTCCGCCGGGCGGCAGTAGACCTCGAAGCCGTCCTCGCCGGTGTAGCCGGTGCGCGCGAGGAGCACGTCGCGCTCCGCCAGCCGCGCCGGGTCGACCGCGTAGTACTTCAGCGAGGGCACGTCGACATCGGCGAGCTCGCCGATGATCGCGGCGGAGTTGGGGCCCTGGACCGCCAGCAGCGCCCACTCGCCGGACGCGTCCCGGATCGCGGCGGCGTAGCCGTCGATCCGGTTACGCAGGCAGGAGTGCACGATCACCGCGTTGCCGGCGTTGGCGACGATGAGGTACCTGTCCTCGCCCAGACGGTAGACGACGAGGTCGTCGAGCACGCCACCGGTCTCGTGGACCAGCATGGAGTAGCGGGCCCGGCCGACGGCGATCTTCGACGGCTCGCCGACCAGGGCGTGGTCGAGGGCCCGGCCCGCCTCCGGACCGGACAGCTCGATCTCGCCCATGTGGCTGAGATCGAAGATTCCGGCGCCGGTCCGCACGGCGTGGTGCTCGGCCAGCTCGGACGTGTAGCGCAGCGGCATGGACCAACCGGCGAAGTCGGTGAACGATGCGCCGAGTTCCACATGGATGTCGTGCAAGGGGGTCTTCTTCGACATGGGGATACCTCTCAGCTCGTGACGGCTCGGGTCACGACTCGCGGGAGTCGATGGGTGGGCAGGCGCAGACCGGATGAGCCGTCACGACGCCGCGGCCTCGGTCGTCAACAGCGTGGGCAGGCGGGCCTCGACAAGGGCGAGGACCTCGTCCACCGTCACGTCGCGACCGAGCTCGGCCGACAGCGACGTCACGCCGGCGTCGGAGATCCCGCAGGCGACGAAGTTCGTGTACGGGGCGAGGCCGCAGTTCGCGTTGATCGAGAAACCGTGCAGGGTCACGCCGTGGGCGACGCGGATCCCGATGGCCGCGATCTTGCGGGCCGGCCGGTTGTCGCCGGCCGGCAGCCAGACTCCGCTGCGTCCGTCCACCCGGCCCGCCTCGGTGACGCCGAGGTCGACGCAGACCTCGATGAGCAGTTGCTCGATCCGCCGTACGTAGGCGACGACGTCGATCGGGTCGGGCAGCTTCACGATCGGGTAGCCGACCAGCTGCCCCGGGCCGTGCCAGGTGATCTTTCCGCCGCGATCGACGTCGATGACGGGCGTGCCGTCGAACGGGCGCTCCCACGGTTCGGTGCGCTTGCCGGCGGTGTAGACCGGCGGATGCTCCAGGAGCAGGACGGTGCCGGGACGGTCCCCGCGCACGACCTCGGCATGAATCTCGCGCTGCAGCTGCCATGCCCGCTCGTAGGGGACCAGCCCCGCGCGGATGACGCGCATGCTCCCACCAGTGCTCACCGAGCGCTCAGCATTCGACGATGTTGACGGCCAGGCCACCACGGGAGGTCTCCTTGTACTTGGTGTGCATGTCGTACCCGGTCTGCCGCATGGTCTTGACCGCCTTGTCCAGGCTGACGCTGTGACTCCCGGTGCCGTGCAGGGCGAGGCGGGCGGCATTGACGGCTTTGACGGAGGCGATCGCGTTGCGTTCGATGCAGGGGATCTGCACGAGGCCGCCGATCGGGTCGCAGGTGAGGCCGAGGTTGTGTTCGATGCCGACCTCGGCGGCGTTCTCGACCTGCTCCGGGCTGCCGCCGGTGACCTCGCACAGCCCGGCGGCCGCCATCGCGCAGGCGGACCCGACCTCGCCCTGGCAGCCGACCTCGGCGCCCGAGATGGAGGCGTTCTCCTTGATGATGATGCCGATGGCGGCGGCCGTGAGCAGGAACCGCACGATGCCGTCGTCGCTCGCGCCGGCCACGAAACGTACGTAGTAGTGCAGCACCGCGGGGATGATGCCCGCGGCGCCGTTGGTCGGTGCGGTGACGACGCGGCCGCCCGCGGCGTTCTCCTCGTTGACGGCCAGGGCGTACAGGTTGATCCAGTCGACGGCATGCAGCGGGTCGGCCGGGTCGTGGCGCGTCGAGAGTTTGGCGAAGAGGCCGGGTGCGCGGCGCGGCACCTTCAGGCCGCCGGGCAACACCCCGGTGCGGTGGTAGCCGCGCTCGACGCAGCCGGCCATGACCTGCCAGAGGGACAGCAGGCCGGCCCGGATCTGGTCCGTCGTTCGCCACGAACGCTCGTTGGCGAGCATGATCTCCGAAATCGACAGGCCGGTCTCGTGGCAGTGGGCGAGCAGCTCGGTGGCCGTGGTGAACGGGTAGCGCACGACGGTGTCGTCCGCCACCACGGCGATCGTGCCGTCCGCGGCGGCGTCGACGACGAAACCTCCGCCGATCGAGTAGGACGTTCGCTGGTCGATGATCGTGCCGTCGTCCGCATGGGCGGTGAAGGACATGCCGTTGGGGTGGGCGGGTAGCGTTCGCCTGCGGTGCAGGGTGATGTCACGGTCGGGCTCGAAGGCGATGACGTGGCCGCCGGGCAGGGTCAGGGTGTGCTGCCTGGCGATGGCCTCGACACGCTCGTCGATGTGGTCGATGTCGACCGTTGCCGGGTCATCGCCTTCCAGGCCGAGCATGACGGCCTTCGGTGTTCCGTGCCCGCGGCCGGTCGCGGCGAGCGATCCGTACAGATCGGCCCGCACGCGGTGCACGAAGGGCGCGTGTCGATCGCGGACCAGCCGGTCGGCGAAGGTCTTCGCCGCGCGCATGGGCCCGACAGTGTGCGAGCTGGATGGACCGATGCCGACCGAGTACAGGTCGAAGGCGCTCAACGCCATGGGGGTTGCCCATCCGACAGTCGGTGGTCCGCGACGCTGCCGGTCATCCGTTCTCCCCGGAGATGAGGTCGCGGTAGGCGTCGGCGTCCAGCAGCGGCGGCAGGTCGCTGACGCGCACCTTGAACAGCCAGCCGGCGCCGAACGGATCGCTGTTGAGCAGCGCCGGGTCCGCCGTCACGTCGTCGTTGACCGCCACGACCTCGCCGGCGACCGGGGAGTACAGGTCGCTGACCGACTTGGTCGACTCGATCTCGCCGCACGCCTCGCCGGCGGAGACGGTGGCGCCGACCACGGGTGGCTGGACGAAGACGATGTCGCCCAGGGCCCGAGCCGCGAAGTCGGTGATACCGACGGTCGCGATGTCCCCGTCGGTGCGGAGCCACTCGTGATCGGTGGAGTAGCGCAGGTCAGTCGGGACGCTCATCGATATCTCTCTTCGTCTGGTTGCGGGATGGATCGGCCGGTCGACGGCGCGCATTGCGGCGAACGGCACAGCTCGGCGTTGCCGCGGCCTCGGTCGACGGTCCGCGGGCGCGGACGGTCACGGCGTCAAGGGCGGGGTGCCACCGGGTGGGGAATCCGCCCGATCGATGGGCTGATCCGCGCGGTGCCGGGCTGCCGCGGGCAGGCCCGAGCGACGGCTGAGCGGTCCGGTGTGTCGATGCTGCGGGTCACGGCGGGAGGCTCCTCTCGACCCAGACCGAGGTCTGGGACAGGTCTGCCTCCCCGCTCTGTCATCTGTGCCTGAGAGCTTCACCGTCGCAGGGACGGTTTACACCTTCGGCGCGGGAAGATCCCGACTTTCCAGAGTCGCCTGTCCGAGCGGTAACTGGGCCTGAGAGATTCTGGGGAGAAGTTGCTCCTACGGCGGCCGGCGTCAGCGACGCCAGCACTCTCCCGCCCGGCATAAACGGCGAGTATTCACATGTGGGCCGAACGATAGCGGCTCGCCGGGCACATGTCCACCCGGTCGTCGCGACCGCGTGGAGCGGCGGCCGGCTACCGCGAGAGGGGGTCGGTCAGCAGGGCCTCGAATGCCAGCTCGGCCGCGCCGACCAGCGGGGCGTCGTCGCCGAGCTGCGGGGTGCGCAGGCCGAGGTGGTCCCGGCACGCCGGCAGGGCCATGGTGTGGAGGCGGTCGCGCACGCGGTCGGCGCCGGTGAGGTACAACTCCCGCAGCGTGCCACCGAAGACCACGACCGTGGGGTTGAAGATGTTGACCAGGTTGGCCACGCCGAAACCGAGCCAGTCGGCGGCGTGCACGACCACGGCGAGGGCATCCGGGTCGCCCTCGCGGGCGGCGTGCACGGCGCCGGTGACGGCGGCGCCGGCGGTCGGCACGCTGCGGCCGGCGAGGTGCAGCAGCGCCCGCTCGCCGATCTCGGTCTCCCAGCAGCCGCGCGAGCCGCAGCCGCACTGCCGGCCGGCGGGGTTGACGACCATGTGGCCGACCTCGCCGCCGTGGCCGCCGTAGCCGGTGATGCGCCGGCCGCCGGCGATGATGCCCGCGCTGATGCCGGCGTCGCCGTGCAGGTAGATGACGTTGGCGACGCCGGCCGCGGCGCCGCGGGTGTGCTCGGCGAGGGCGGCCAGGTCGGCGATGCCGCCCAGGATCGGCGGGCGACCGCCCGGGCGCGGGTCGAGGCGGTGATCGTCGAGCGCCGCGGCGAGCGCCGGTTCGATCGTCTCGTCGGCCCAGCCGAGGTGGTGGCGCACGGAGCCGGAGACGGCGACGCCGCAGCCGACGAACACGGCGTCGGCGGGGGCGGTGCGCTGCATGTCGGCGATGAGGGCGGCCAGGCCGGCGACGGTCGGGCCGGCGTCGGTGCCCGGCGGGCGGGCGGCGGCGCGGCCGTCGAGGACCTTGCCGCCGAGGCCGACGCGGGCGGCGCGGAGGCGGTCGAGCTCGATGCTCAGCGCGTATCCGTAGACGCGCGACGACCGGGGGCGCACGACGATCGAGGGCCGGCCGGCGCGGCCCGTCTCCTGCGGTACACCCTCGTCGATGAGGCCCGCGGTGGCCAGATCGGCCGTCAGGGCGCCGATGGTACTGCGGTTGAGGCCGAGCCGGCTGGTCAGCTCGGCGCGGGACGTCGCGCCGCGGAGGTGGACGTAGCGCAGCAGAGCCCCCAGGTTTTGCCTGCGTACCGACTCCTGCGGGCTGGTGGACACGCGCGGTCCCTTCGCCTCGAAACGATCGTGGGCCCCCGGAAGGCAGCTCCGGGGACCCACGACCTCGTTGCCGGTGTTACTTGGTGAGCGGGGAGAGCTTCGGGTCGTTGGCGTAGGCCTCGGCCGCGTTCGCCTTGGTCACGATGACCGGCGGGAGCAGGTACGACGGGACGATCTTGGCCTGGTTGTTGTACGACTTGGTGTCGTTGATCTCCGGCTCGTCACCGGCCTGCAGCTTCTGGACCATCTTGATCGTCTCGGCCACCAGCTTGCGGGTGTCCTTGTTGATGGTCGAGTACTGCTCGCCGGCCATGATCGACTTGACCGACTCGACCTCGGAGTCCTGGCCGGTGACGACCGGGACCGGCTTGCCGGCGGCCTTCACCGAGGTGATGATCGCGCGGGCCAGGGTGTCGTTCGGGGAGAGGACGCCGTCCAGCGTCTTGTCGCCCTTGGCGTAGGTCGAGTTGATGATGGCGTCCATGCGGGACTGCGCGTTCTCGGCCTTCCAGCCCTGGGTCGCGGTCTGCTTGACGTCCGTCTGGCCCGAGCCGACGACCAGTTCGCCCTTGTCGATGAGCGGCTTGAGCACGTCCAGCGCGCCGTTGAAGAACACGCCCGCGTTGTTGTCGTCCGGCGAGCCGGAGAACAGCTCGATGGTCCACGGGCCGGTCGCCTTCTTCGCCTTCAGGCCGTCCAGCAGGGCCTGGCCCTGCAGCTGGCCGACCTTGAAGTTGTCGAACGCGACGTAGTAGTCGAGGTCCGCGGTGCCGGTGATGAGCCGGTCGTAGGCGATGACCTTCGCGCCGGCGTCCTTGGCCGCCTTGACCTGGGTGCCGAGCTGCGCGGCGTCGGTGGCGCCGATGACGATGACCTTCGCGCCCTTGGTGATCATGGCCGTGATCTGCGACTGCTGGTCCGCGACCGTGGTCGAGGCGCCGGCGTACTGCACGTCGGACTTGAAACCGGCGTCCTTGAGACCGTTGGTGAAGAGGTCACCGGCGAGGACCCAGTTCTCCGAGGTCTTCGACGGCAGCGCGACGCCGATCAGTGCGTCCTTGGCGAAGCCCTTGGCGGCACCGCTGGACGGGTTGCTGGACGCATCGCGTTCGCTGTCGCCGCACGCGGCGGTGCTCAGCGCCACCAGCGCGACAGCGCTGACCGCGAGGCTCCTGGTGAGGAACTTGCGCATGGCTGGGAAAGCCCTTTCTTTCGGGATGTTACTGGGATTTAGGGGGCGTCTGCCGTGGGTGTGCGGCGGGTGGTTCAGCCGGCGACCGGGGTCTTGATTGACCCCTGGCCGGCCTGGTTCGGAGCGTCCGGCTCGGTGGGTTGCTGCCGGTGGAAGGGTCGCGTGATCGAACCGATGATCGAGAAGCGGCCCTGGCTCTTGTTGTAGACGTCCAGCGCGACGGCCAGAAGGAGGAACATGCCGCGGATGATCTGCTCCCGGTCGGTGCCGACGCCCAGCAGCTGCAGGCCGTTCTTCAGCACGGCCATGACCAGACCACCGACGATGGAGCCGCTCACGGTGCCGATGCCGCCGGCGACCGCGGCGCCACCGATGAAGACGGCGGCGATCGCGTCCAGCTCCCAGCTGAGGCCGTCCTGCGGGCCGGAGGCGCCGGAACGGGCCACGAAGATCATGCCCGCCAGCGCGGCCAGGATCGACATGTTCATCATGACGAAGAAGTTGACCCGGCGTAGCTTGACGCCGGAGAGCTCGGCGGCGCGGGCGTTGCCGCCGACCGCGTAGATGTGCCGGCCGCCCGGGGTGTTGCGGGTGTAGAAGGAGTACGCGATGACCAGCGCGGCCAGGATGCAGCCCGAGATCGGGAAGCTGGTGCCGACCCGGCCGCCGGCGAAGCGCAGCGTGGCGAAGGCGATGACGCCGATCATGATGGCCAGCCGGAGTACGGTGATCCACACCGGGCTCGGATCCGTCCCCATGTCGCGGCGGGTCTTTCGGGCCCGCAGCTCACGCCAGACCACGGCGAGGCAGGCGACCAGGCCGAGCACGAGCGTGGAGTTGTTGTACCCGGTGCTGGGGCCCCACTCGGGCAGGTAGCCCGCGCCGATCTGCTTGAAGCCCTCCGGGACCGGGACGGTCTCGGCATTGCCGATGTACTGGTTGCCGCCGCGGAAGAGCAGCATGCCGGCCAGGGTCACGATGAACGCCGGTACCCCGATGTAGGCCACCCAGAAGCCCTGCCAGGCGCCGATGACCGCACCGACGGCGAGGCCGAGCAGGATGCCGACCGGCCACGGTACGCCGCCGTCGTGGATCGCCTTCGCGACCACGATGCCGACGAACGCCGCGATGGAGCCCACGGACAGGTCGATGTGGCCGGCGACGATGACCATCAACATGCCGATCGACAGCACCGAGATGTAGGCATACTGCTGGGTCAGCGCGATCAGGTTGCCGGGTTGAAGGGTCAGCCCGTCGGTCAGCCACTGGAAGAGCACGATGACCGCCACGAGCGTGAAGATCATCGTGAACTGGCGGGCGTTGGAGGTGGTGCCCCCGAACAGGTTCTTCTGCAGGTCTTTGAGTCGGCTCATCGCGTCGGCATCTTCTTCGTAGAGGTCATCTGCTTCATGAGGAGTTCCGGGTTGGCCTCGCTGCGGGGGACCTCGCCGGTGATGGTGCCTTCGAACACGGTGTAGATGCGGTCGCACAGGCCCAGCAGCTCGGGCAGCTCCGAGGAGATGACGATGACGCCCTTGCCCTGGTCGGCGAGCCGCTGGATGATGCCGTAGATCTCATACTTCGCGCCGA
The DNA here is from genome assembly GCF_040300025.1 of Dactylosporangium sp. NPDC000555. NCBI lineage: Bacteria > Bacillati > Actinomycetota > Actinomycetes > Micromonosporales > Micromonosporaceae > Dactylosporangium > Dactylosporangium sp. NPDC000555. The sequence goes on from NZ_JBEPDB010000019.1 coordinate 19,396, forward strand.
CGTCGATGCCGCGCGTCGGCTCGTCGAGGATCAGCAGGTCGGGGTCGGTGAACATCCACTTGGCCAGCACGACTTTCTGCTGGTTGCCGCCGGAGAGCTTGGTGACGCCCTCGTCGACGGTCGGCGCCTTGACCCGCAGGGCCTCCCGGTATTGCTCGGCGGCCTTGTATTCCTCGACCTGGTCGATGACGCCGTGATGGGTGATCTTGGAGAGCTTCGCGGCCACCATCGACGTCTTGATGTCGTCGAGCAGGTTGAGCCCGATCGACTTGCGGTCCTCGCTGACATACGCCAGGCCGTGCTTGATGGCCTCGGCGACCGACTTGAGCTGGATCTCCTGGCCGTCCTTGAAGATCTGGCCGGACTGCCACACGCCATAGGAGCGGCCGAACAGGCTCATCGCGAGCTCGGTGCGCCCGGCGCCCATGAGGCCGGCGAAGCCGACGATCTCGCCGCGGCGGACGTTGAAGCTCGAGTTCTTGCAGACCAGCCGATCCGCCGAGATCGGGTGGCGGACCGTCCAGTCGCGCACCTCGAAGAAGACCTCGCCGATCTTCGGCGTGTGCTCCGGGAATCGGTTGTGCAGCTCGCGGCCGACCATGCCCCGCACGATCCGGTCCTCGTCGACGGCGCCGGCGCTGACCTCGAGGGTCTCCACCGTCTTGCCGTCGCGCAGGATGGTGATCGAGTCGGCGATCGCCTCGATCTCGTTGAGCTTGTGCGAGATCATGATCGAGGTGATGCCCTGGCGCTTGAACTCGCGCAGCAGATCGAGCAGGTGGCGGGAGTCGTTCTCGTTGAGCGCGGCGGTCGGCTCGTCGAGGATCAGCAGCTTGACGTCCTTGGCGAACGCCTTCGCGATCTCGACCAGCTGCTGCTTGCCGACGCCGATGTCCTTGATGAGGGTGTCGGGGTCGTCGCGCAGGCCGACCTGGGCCAGCAGCTCGAACGCCTTGCGGTTGGCGCCCTTCCAGTCATACGCGCCGGCGCGCGTCGGCTCGTTGCCCATGAAGAGGTTCTCGGTGATCGACATGTGCGGCACCAGGGCGAGCTCCTGGTGGATGATCACGATGCCGGCCCTCTCGCTGGCCCGGATGTCGCTGAAGCGGCTCTCCGTGCCGCGGTAGAAGATCTGGCCGCTGTACGACCCGTATGGGTAAACACCGCTGAGGACCTTCATCAGCGTCGACTTGCCTGCGCCGTTCTCGCCGCAGATCGCGTGGATCTCACCCTCGCGGACCACCAGGTTGACGTCGCTGAGCGCCTTGACGCCCGGGAACTCCTTGGTGATCGACCGCATCTCGAGCAGGATCGGTGCGGTGCTCATGATGCGAGCCGCCTTGTCACCGACATCACGTTGCCTCCGGGGAGCCTTGCCGTCAGCCAGTTTGTTGTGACGACCAACTTATTCCAGTGTGGCGATCCTGCCCAGTCTCATCCGTCGCTTCTCGGTAACAATCTGGCAATGATCTAGCGCCTGGGCGGTCGCCGAAGACCCCGGGGAAGCGCTCTCACGTGCCCGGGGTGTTAGGTGTTCGTGTCGAACTCTAAATCCAATTGCTTTACTAAGTCAACGCCGCGAGGCATCATGTAGGTAACGGTACGTAGGTGGGAGGCTGAGTGCGGCAGGTCGGGACAAATCTGCCCAAGGTCGGGCAATACAACCGAGCGGTGGTGCTGGACCAGATCCAGCTCGCCGACGGGACGAGCCGTGTGGAGATCGCGGAGCTCACCGGGCTGACCCCGCAGACGGTCTCCGGCATCGTGCGCCGGCTGATCGACGAGGGTATCGTGCGCGAGGACGGCGCCCGCTCGTCCAGCGGCGGCAAGCCGCGCACCGTGCTGCGCATCAACCCCGATGCCGGGCGGGCCGTGGGCCTGCACTTCGACCCCGTCGAGCTGGCCTGCGTGGTGGTCGACCTGCTGGGCCGGCCACTGGTCACGGCACGCCGGCCGACGCCCGCCCGCATCGACCCGGCCGTGGCCACGGCGGCGATGGCTGGGCTGGTCGAGGAGGTTCTCGCCGAGGCGGGCGTGGGCCGGGACCGGGTGCTGGGCGTGGGCCTGGCCACCCCCGGACCGATCGACCAGTCGCTCGGCGAGGTCATCTCGCCGCCGCAGCTGTCGGACTGGACGCGGGTGCCGCTCAAGCAGATGGTCGCCGATGCCACCGGCCTGCCGGTCACGCTGGACAACGACGCCACGGCGGCGGCGATCGGCGAGCGCTGGGCGGGCGCGGGCCGCGGGGTGGCCAACTTCGCGTACTTCTTCCTCGGCACCGGGGTCGGCGGCGGCCTGGTGCTCGGCCACCAGGTCCACCACGGCGGGTCGATGAACGCCGCCGAGTTCGGGCACACGTCGGTTACGCAGAGTGGTCCTCCCTGCTACTGCGGCAATCGGGGCTGCCTCGAGGGCTACATCAACCCCGCCGCGCTCGTCGCCGACGCGCACCGCCGGCTGGCCGCCGGCGCTGAGAGCGCTCTCGCGGGGGCCTTCCGGAGGGCTCCGTCCACTGTGGACCACGGGGCGCTGTGCCGGGCCGCCGCGGCGGGCGACGAGCTCGCCACGGGGGTGATCGGGCGGGCCGCGGAGTACCTCGCGACGGTGGCCGTGAACGTGGTGAACATCGTCGATGTCGAACTGATCATCCTGGGCGGGCACGGGATCCGGCACGTGGAGTCGCAGTTCCGGCAGGCGGTGGTGCGCGCGCTGGGGGAGCGGGCCATCGCGCGGCGGATCCGGCGGGTCGACGTGGCGCTGTCCCCGCTGGGCGACGACGCGGCGGTGGTGGGCGGGGCGGCGCTGGTGCTGCACTCGACCTTCTCGCCCCAGGTCTCGTCGCTGCTGGCCGGCTGACCGGGCGCCGGCCGGCGCCGGATTCATTCGAAAGGCCGCGAGTCGCTACAGGAAGTTGCGTGCGCTCGCGGCCTTCGCGACGGCGTCCGACAGGGCCGAGGTCACGTCGTCGATCGTCGTGTCGGTCACGCGCGTGCGCGGGATCGACAGGCTGATCGCGTCCACGGCCGGATCGCGCGTCGGGACCGTCCGGGCCACGCACACGATGCCCTCGGTGTTCTCCTCCAGGTCCACCGCGTAGCCGCGCTCCCGGATCGCCGCGAGCTCGGCCAGCAGCGCGGCGCGGTCGGTGATCGTGTGGGGCGTCAGTGCCGGCAGCGGGTCGGGGAGCAGGGCGTCGACCTCGTCATCCGGGCGGGCCGCCAGCAGGGCCTTGCCCAGGGCCGTCGCGTGGGCCGGCAGGCGGCGGCCGATCGCGGAGTACAGCCGCAGCGGGTGCACCGACTCGCGCTTGGCCACATATGTGATGTCGGCGCCGTCCAGGCGGCCCAGGTGTGTCGTCTCGCCGAAGCGTGCGGCCAGGTCGTCCAGGACGTCGCCGAGCAGGCCCACCGTGTCGTCGGCATCCAGGTAGGCCGCGCCGATCTGCAGCGCGCGAAGGCCCAGGCGGAAGCGGGTCTCCTCGGCCTCGATCCAGCCGCGCGCGGCCATCGTGCGCAGGATGCCGTGCAGGCTGCTCTTCGGGATGTCGAGCAGCCGGGTCAGCCCGGCCAGGGTCGACGGGCCGGAGACGGCGAGGGTCTCGAGGATGTCGAGCGTCCGGTCGGCGGACTTGACGAGGTTGGTCACGCGGCTCCCATGCATTAGGGTCACATATGTGATCGTCGTTCATGATATTGAACAGTCCGCTGTTGTGGAAGTCATCGCCGCCGGAAAGATCGTTCCGGTGGTCGTGATCGAGGAGGCCGCCTTCGCCGGGCGGCTCGCCGACGCCCTCGTCGAGGGCGGGCTGCACTGCGCCGAGGTGACGTTCCGCACCGCCGCCGCGGCCGACGCCATCCAGCGCATGGCCGAGCGGCCCGGCATGCTCGTGGGCGCGGGCACCGTGCTCACCGCCGCGCAGGTCGACCAGGCCGTCGACGCCGGCGCCCGGTTCGTCGTCAGCCCGGGCTTCAACGCCGCCGTCGTGCGGCGCTGCGCCGAGCACGGCGTGCCGGTGTTCCCCGGCGTCGCCTCGCCCAGCGAGATCATGCAGGCCCTGGACGCCGGGCTGGACACCGTGAAGTTCTTCCCCGCCGAGCAGCTCGGCGGCGTACACATGGTGAGGGCCCTGTCCGCCCCCTTCCGCTCGGTGCGGTTCATCCCCACCGGAGGCGTCAACGCCGGCAACGTCGCCGACTACCTGGCCGTGCCCTCGGTCCTGGCGGTCGGCGGCACCTGGATGGTCGCGCCAGACCTGCTCGCCGCCCGCGACTGGGACGCCGTCACCAGCCGCACCAGGAGCGCATTGGAGAAGATCGCATGATCACCGTACGACCGGCGGCCGAGTGCCGCTACGACCTGGTCTCGCTCGGGGAGGTCATGCTCCGGCTCGACCCGGGCGAGGGGCGGATCCGCACCGCGCGGCAGTTCCGCGCGTCGGAGGGCGGCGGGGAGTACAACGTCGCCCGAGGGCTGCGCCGCTGCTTCGGCCTGCGCACCGGGCTCGTCAGCGCGCTCGCGGACAACGACGTCGGCCGGCTGCTGGAAGACCTGATCCTGCAGGGAGGGGTCGACACGACGTTCGTGCGATGGGTGAGCTACGACGGGATCGGCCGCACGGTCCGCAACGGCCTGAACTTCACCGAGCGCGGCTACGGCGCGCGCGGCGCCGTCGGCATCTCCGACCGCGGCCACACCGCCGCCGGGCAGCTGCGCGCCGCCGACGTGGACTGGGAGCACCTCTTCGGCGAGCTCGGCGTGCGCTGGCTGCACACCGGCGGCATCTACGCGGCGCTGTCGGAGACCACCCCGGACACGATCGAGGCATGCCTGAGCGCGGCCCGCCGGCACGGCACCGTGATCTCCTACGACCTCAACTACCGGCCCAGCCTGTGGAAGGCGATCGGCGGCCAGGAGCGCGCCCGGGAGGTCAACCGCCGCCTCGCCGGCTACGTCGACGTGATGATCGGCAACGAGGAGGACTTCACCGCCTGCCTCGGCCTCGAGGTGCCGGACACCGACATCCACGCCGGGGCGCTGGACGCCGCCAACTTCCGCACGATGATCTCGGCGGCGGTCGAGGCGTACCCGACCTTCCAGGTCGTCGCGACCACCCTGCGCGGCGTGCGCACGGCGACGGTCAACGACTGGGGCGCCATCGCCTGGGCCGACGGGGACTTCGCCGAGGCGACGCACCGCCCCGGCCTGGAGATCCTCGACCGGGTCGGCGGCGGCGACAGCTTCGCCTCCGGGCTGATCTACGGCCTGATGACCTTCGGCGACATCAAGACCGCGGTGGAGTACGGCGCGGCACACGGCGCGCTCGCCATGACCACGCCGGGAGACACGTCGATGGCCGGCCTGAGGGAGGTAGAGGCCCTGGTCGCCGGGGCCGGCGCCCGCGTGCAGCGCTGACCGCGACCCCGTCGGCGGGCCGGCGGTGACGGTCATCGGGTGCCGAACGGGGCGGACGCGCCGCCGAGGTTCTGCGAAGCTGTCGGCATGGCGCTGGGCGTGGTGGCGAGGATCGGGCGGTTCTGCTTCCGGCATCGATGGCCGGTGATCGGCCTCTGGCTGGCCGTCGTCGTGCTCGGCGGCCTCTCGGTCGGGCCGGTGTTCGGCGCGATCGCGGACGCGAGCAACCCCGAGCACGTCGAGGCGATCGACGGGCTGGACGCGGTGGCGACCGGCAACGATTCCAGCGGCAGCGTCATCGGGCTCGTCTCCGGCGTGGACCCGGACGCCGCCGCGGTCCGCGCCGCGGTCGTCGCCGCCGCGGACGAGGCCGGCCGGATCGCCGGCGTGCGCGGGGTCGCCACGCCCTACTCGGTGACCGCGCAGCAGGCCCCGGCCTACCTCGCCAACGACGGGCGCGGGCTGCTCGTGGTCGTGACGCTGGCGAAGCTGGACGGCGGCGAGCGCGAAGACGCCGTCAAGCAGCTGCGCACCCGCCTGCACCGGCTCGACGACACGCTTGCCGCCGCGGGTGTACCGCACGCCACGGTCGAGGTCGGCGGCAACCCGGTGCTCAACGCCGAGGTGCGCGCGACCCAGAAAGCCGACCTCGGCCGCGCGGAGGCGATCTCGCTGCCGCTGACGCTGCTCGTGCTCGTGTTCGTCTTCGGCGGGCTGGTCGCCGCCGGGCTGCCGGTCCTCGCCGCCTTCGTGTCCGTTGCCGCGGCGATGCCCCTGCTGTGGGTGTTCTCGCGCGTCGCCGACCTGGACCAGAACGTCGTCACCGTCGTCACCCTGCTCGGCCTCGGCCTGTCGGTCGACTACGGGCTGCTGCTCGTCGCGCGGTACCGCGAGGAGATCGCCGCCGGCTTCGAGCCCCAGGAGGCGGTCGGGCGGGCCTGGGCCACGGCCGGCCGCACGATCCTCTTCAGCGCGCTGACCGTCGCCGCCGCGCTGTCCGGCCTCCTGATGTTCTCGATCCACCAGCTCGGCGCGCTCGGCGCCGGCGGCGTGTCGATCGCGGTCGTGGCCATGCTCGCCGCACTCACCTTCACCAGCGCACTGATCGGCTTGCTGCACAAGCGGATCCGCCCGTCGAGGCGCGGCGCCCGCGCCGCGGGCCGGCCCGGCGACGACGAGCGCGGGTTCTTCGCCCGGCTTTCCCGGGCCGTGCAGCGTCGCCCGGTCCTCATCGCGCTCGCCACCTCCGCGCTGCTGCTCGCCGCCGGCTCGCCGCTGCTGGGCGCCGCGATCAAGCTGCCGCGCCTGGATGGCGTGCCGCGCAGCGTCGAGGCGGCTCGGGTCGCCGACGAGCTCGCCACGCGGTTCGGGCGCTCCTACCAGCCGGTGGTGACCGTCGTGGCCCGCACGGACGCGGCACACCTCGACGCGTACGCCTCGAAATGGGCCTCGGACCCGGCCGTCGCCGGCGTGCAGCCCGCCAAGCCGGCCGGCCCCGGCGTGGCAACGGTCGACCTCGTGCTGCGCGGCGGCGCGCAGAACGACGCGGCGCAGGGCCTGGTGCACCGCCTGCGCGCCGACCGGCCGGCGGGCGTGGAGTCCTGGGTGGTCGGCGATGCCGCCATGCTGATCGACGTGGTCGGGCTGATCACCGACGACCTGCCGGCGGCCGTGACCGTCGCGCTCGTCGCGATGGCGCTGCTGCTGTTCGCGATGACCGGATCCCTGGTGATACCGCTGAAGGCCATCCTGGCCAACGTGGTCTCGCTCGGCGCCACCTTCGGCGTGATGGTCGCCGTCTTCGAGCACGGCTGGGGCGCCGGGGTCCTGCACACGCTCACCGTCGGCGGCCTCGACCCGTTCGTCGTCGTGATCGTGTTCGCGTTCGCCTTCGGCCTGTCCATGGACTACGAGGTGTTCCTGCTGGGGCGGATCAAGGAGTACGTCGAGCGCGGCGACGACACCGACACCGCCGTGCGCCGCGGCCTGCAGCACACCGGCCGGATCATCACCTCGGCCGCGCTGCTCATGGTCGTCGTCTTCGGCTGCTTCGCCGCCGCCGACCTCGGCACCATCGAGCAGATCGGCGTCGGCCTGCTCACCGCCGTGGTCATCGACGCGACCGTGGTGCGCTGCCTGCTGGTGCCGGCGACGATGACGCTGCTCGGGCGCTGGAACTGGTGGGCGCCCGGCCCGCTGCGCCGGCTGCACGAGTGCATCGGGCTGCGCGAGCACACCCTGCCGGATCCCGAGCCGGCCCGGGATCCGGAGCCGGTCCCCACCGCCTGAGCCGGTGTGGTGCACGGCCACCTCCGGGGCCGGGCCGAGCCGCGCGACGCCGTCTCAGGTCATGCGGCGGATGTCCACGAGGTGGTGCTCGCCTTCGTGGACGGTGTGCCGGGCGAGCCACAGCATGCTGCGCTCGACCGGCTCCGGCCACGGGTAGAGGCCGACCCGGTCCAGCTCCCGCGGGCCGAGCGCCCCGAACACGGAGGAGAGCAGCGTCGCGTTCGTGCCGAGCGTCCCGAGGACCGCGGCCGGGTCCTGCGCGTTGTACGCGGCGCTCACCACCAGCTCCTCGCGGCCCATCGGCACGAACTCGGGGGCGTCCACGCGCAGCGCCAGGTCGAGCCGCTCGGCCTGCACGCGCAGCACGTCGCGGAAGTGGCAGGTGTACTCCAGCGCCGACCACACGTCCGGGGCCGGCCGCCGCCGCACGTCGGGCACGGCGGCGAGGGCCTCGGCGTAGCGCCCGGCGAACCCGGCGAGCCGCTCGGGCACGTCACCGGCGCCGAGGCTCGCATAGACGAATCCGCACTCCTCACAGCGATCCACGCCGCCACGGTACCGCGAGCGTCAGCTGACCGGGCACCGGTCAGCTGCTAAATCGATCGACGTTCCGGGTCCGTCGTGTGATCCTGCTCGTCCGTGCGACCTTCGACAGTACGAGTGGGCGGGCTGCTACGGACGCGGAACTTCGCCCTGCTGTGGATCGGGCAGTCCACCAGCGCGGTCGGTTCCGCGATGACGACGGTGGCGCTCCCGCTGGTGGCCATCTCGACGCTGCATGCCGGTCCGGCCATGGTCGCCTTGCTCACGGCCGCCACCTGGTTGCCATGGCTGCTGATCGGGCTGCCGGATCGCCCCCTGCCGCTGCTCGCCACCGAGGCCCGCACGCTGCGCGACTTCCCGGCCCAAGGCACTCCAAACGCTGTTCCGTGACGCACATTGGCTGATCCGTTACGGGATATTCGTGGGAAGGGCGGGACCGGGGCCGCGCGATGCAGCACAATCGGCCGGTCCCTACCGGCCTTCCCTTGGAGCGCTTGGCAGCATGATGGGCGACGAGACGATCGGGCACGTCAACACCCTCGGACACCACGCCGCCCGCCTCGGCGGCCTCGGGCGGCCGCTGCACGTGCGGCAGCGCTGCCGCATCTTGTTCCTCAACACGCAGGAGCAGGGGCCGCTGCGGGAGATGGGCCTGACGTCGTACCGGGACTGGATCGCCGAGGTGACCCGCCTGCACCCGGACCAGATCCACGCGGTGAACGTGGCCGACGGCGAGCCACTGCCGGACACGATCGAGGCGCACGGCATCATCGGCGGCGGCTCCGGCCACTCCTCCTACGAGGAACTGCCCTGGGTCCGCCGGGTGAAGCAGTTCCTGACCGAGGCCCAGCGCCGTGGCGTGCCCGAGCTGCACATCTGCTGGTCGCACCAGGCGAAGGCGGAGACCGTGGGTGCGGTGTGCAAGGTCGGCCACCGCGGCCGCCGGTTCGGCATCGAGCGGCTCACCCTCACCCCGGCCGGCCGCCGCGACCCGCTCTTCCACGGCCTGCCGGACGCGTTCGACGTCTTCACCTCGCACGTCGACGCCGTCTACGATCCGCCGGCCGTCTCGCCGTTCGGCCCGGTGACCGAGCTGGCCCACGGCGAGGTCTACCGCAACGAGTCCCTGGCGATCGGCGCGACGGCCCGCACGCTGCAGGTCCACCCGGAGCTCACCGCCGGCATCGCCGCCGCCCTGGCCCGCGTGCGCCGGCCCCAGCTGGTCGCCGAGGGCCAGCTCGGCCCGTCGGAGGCCGACTATGCGGCGTTCCTCGAGACGCTGGACTGGGCCGACCGCGAGATCCGCGCCCGGATGCGCACGCTGCTGGACAACTGGCTGCGCTACTACGTCGCGCCGGGGATGTCACCCCAGGTGCAGGCCGCCGTCCACATCTGACGAGGGGTCGGCCGTGGACGCGAAGTGTGACGCCGAGCGCTACTCCAGGGCGAGGGCCTGGGCGACGACGAGGTCCTCGATGCCGAAGAGGAAGCGCTCCATGTCGGGGCGGGGCAGCACCGCGGCGTCGGCGGTCATCGCCAGCTCCAGGCTGCCCGGGGCGTCCTGGGCGTCGAGCGCGAACGTCGTGTTGTGGCGCGGGGCGTGCTCCAGCGGCCACGTCAGCGTGGTACGCGTGCGGGCGCGGCGTAGCGGCTCCGCCGTCGGCCTGGCGTAGCCGAGGCTCGGCATCAGGCCGCGCGTGTCGTTGACGAAGCACGAGTGGTCGCACGCGGCGCGCAGGTCGGCGATGTCGCGCTCCAGGGCGAGCTTGTCGTAGTACGCATGGCGCTGCGCGGAGAGCGCGGCCCCGAACGTGCGGCGGACCAGGGCGGCGAAGTCGCCGGAGGTGCCGGGCAGGTACAGCAGCCCCTCCTGGGCGATGGTGTTGACCGCGCCCGCCATGCCGGGCAGGAAGCGGTTGTTCACCACGATCTGGAAGACCGCGTCGGGCGCGCCGCCGAGCCGGCCGGCCGCGGCCGCCGCGGCGGCGAGCAGGACCGCGCCCTGGTTCACGGCCAGGCCGGTCGCGACCCGGTCCAGCGCGAGGGCGAGGGCGGGGGAGTTGAGCACCGCGTTGGGGAACGCGGGCGCCGCGGGGCGGCCGGCCCGGTCCGGGAACTGGCTCTCCGGGCCGCGGCGCAGCTTGTCGGCCCAGGCCCGGCGCGCGGCCGCGTCGCGGCGGCGGCCGCGGTCGGAGGTCTGGTACGCCGCCTCCTCCAACGGCTGCTGCCGCTCGTCACCGGGCGGCTCGCGGCCGGCGACGAGCGCGGCGCAGTCGGCGAGCAGGTTGCGCAGGCCCCAGCCGTCGGAGGCGGTGTGCGACAGCGACAGGATGACGTATCCGGCCCGGCCGTCCGCGACGACCACGCCGACCCGGAGCGGCAGCTCGCGATCGGCGTCGAACGGGATCGCCTGCAGCTCGTGGTACAGCGCGTAGGCGGTCTCGGTCACGTCCGCCGGCTCGCACTCGCGCGCGTGCACCGGCACCGCGCCGGCGGCGTGCACGACCTGGCCGAGCCGCTCGCCGCCGGGCGCGAGGACGGTGCGCAGCGAGTCGTGCCGCAGCAGCAGTGCGCGGACCACGGCGGCGAGCCGGTCCAGGGGCAGCGCGGGGTCCAGCGGCATGCCGCCGGAGACGTTGTACCGCGCCGCGTCCTCGCCCAGCCGTCGCACCACGTCCCAGATCGCGCTCTGTCCCCAGGTGGCCGGCCCGGTGCCCCGCCGGGCCCCCGCGAAGACGAACTCGGACTCCACGCTGAGAGTCTCACGGAAGCATGGATGATTGTCGACGCCCGCCGCAGCGCCATATGGCGGGCGCCGACGTATGTCCCCGAGAGCGGGCATCGACGATGGTGCCTAACGTTGTCGTCTGTTGGCGGCCCGCGACACGCACGGACCACCAACGCTCACGGTGCTGTACGGTCACGCCGGGTCGGTGACGATCGCCGGAGTGCCTGCCTCACGGCGCTAGGAATGGACCTTCGGGTCGAGCACCAGGCGTTCGAGTTGAGCCGCGTCGAGCGGCGGCTCCTTGCCCGTACCGTCGTCCATCACGTCACCGGTGGTCTTCGTATTGGAGGACAGCACGTCCACGTAGACGCCATCCGCGCGCAGCGCCGTAGCCAACAGGTCGACCCGGCGCCCCAAGCCCGGGTGCGCCGGCCACTCAACCCGGCGCAGCTGGAATGCGCTGCCGTTCACCGTGCGGGTGGTGCACGATACCTGGTATTCGTGGCTGTCCTCGCACGGCCGCAGGGCTTCGCCCGGCTGCTGCGGATGGAGTGCGATGATGATGGACCCTGGGCGGTCGTCGGTCTGCGCGCGAGCGGTGATCCGATACCACCCCGGTACTGGGTCCCCCGGGGTTACCAGCATGCCCGCACTGGCTACCGGGCCGCTCAGCTTGCCGGGGTCGGCCGTGAAGTCCTCGATCGTCACCCCAACCGCGACGAGCGCATCACGGACGTCGTTGGCGACCAGCGCCGGGTCCGTCGCTTGACCGCTGCGCGACGGCGCCGTCCCCGGGGCACCCACCTGACCGGGCGCGCCGGACGAGCCGACCAGCGACAGCGCGGTGACCGAGATCGCCGCAGCGGCTACCCCGGCGCCGCCAGCGACCGCCCAACGTTCCCGGCGTACCCGCCGGCGCGAACGACGGACCATCGTGTCGAGGTCGAGCCGGCTGGGCGGCTCGTCGTGGATGTGACGCTCAAGTAGCTGTCGGTACTCGTTCATGACATCAACGCTCCGTTCGTTTGGTTGCTTGGGCGCGCAGCGTCTGCAGCGCACGCGCGGTTTGGCTCTTCACGGTCCCCTCGGAGACTCCGAGGATTTCGGCCGTTTCCTCAACGGTGAGGTCGCAGTAGAACCGCAGGACCAGCACGGCACGTCGGCGCGGACCGAGCCCCTCCAGCCACCGATCGAGGTCGAGCCGATCGGCGACGCCGGAGTCGGCCGAGTCCGCCGGGGAGTCCGGCGCCTCGTCGTTGGCCAGCCACTCCCGCCGCCACGGCCGGCGCTGCTCGTCCAGCCATGCTCTGGACAGGATCATGTTGACGTAGCCGTCGAGGTTGGCAATGTGCGATCGCCGATGCCACACGCGGTACAGCTTGTCCAGCGCCGTGGCGACCAAATCGTCCGCCATGTGCCAGTCATTGCACAGCAGGTACGCCGTACGCCGAAGAACTGGCATTCGAGCGAGCGCGAACTCGCGGTACTCGAGCTCGTCGGGTGCCTTCACCGGGACGCACCTGGGTCCGTTTGCATGTGTAGAAGACGGAACGGAGAGGCCGGTGGGTTGCCGGTGGATCCCGAGCGAACGGGTTGGCGCGGAGACCGGCGGATGACCCATCTGCTCACCGTCGCGAGTGCACTGCCCAAAGCGGCCGACCGCGACACTCAGCCAATGCTCGTAGCCCCTGTTGGCGCGCCGGCACACGCCGGGCGGTTGTCCGCCACCACACCTGAACCGCCGCAGCCGAGCCAACCACGCCTTGATCGCGTGCACTGTTCTGCTTGACCGTGCGCGGCCTTTGGGGCGGCCGTTACGCTCCGCACCGAACATCCCCGGCTGAGCACGTCTACACTGCTGGCGATCCGCATCGCGTTGGCTCGCCTGTCTGGTCCCCTTGCCGGCCTCGTGAGTAGGCCCCGAACTCACGAACACAAGAGTCGGCCGTCGGCTGGCGGGACCACGCTCGCCGACAAACTCCAGCACGTCAGAGCCGTCCGCGGTGGTCGCCGGCATCTGGTCGCACGCGCCGCGGACGTCGAGCCGTCGACGCTCAGGGCCGGCGCAACCGCGGGGTGCGATAGACCTTGACGGTGGCCTCGTCGTCGATCATCGCGGCGACAATGTCGCCGCTGTCGGCCACCGCCTGCTGCCTCACCACGATGATGTCCCCGCCGGCGATGCCGGCCTCGATCATCGACTCGCCTCGGACGTGCAGTGCAAAACAGCGTGCCGCGGCCGACCAGGCCGGATGGCAGGGTCAGCATCTCCTCGACGTGCTCCTCTGCCAGGATCGGCGCGCCAGCGGCGATGGTACCCAACAGCGGGACACGGACACCCGGCCGCTGAGCCGACCCCGCTGCCGTGTTGAAGCCGGCTGGAGGACGGGCGTCAACGGCTCGGGGTCCGCGGGCAGCACGACGCAGTAGGCTACGGTTTGCGAGCTCTTTCAGGTGGTGCGCCACCGACGAGGGTGACCTGAGCCCGATTGTGGCGCCGATCTCGCCACCGTGGGTGGATAGCCGTGCCGCTCGACCCACTCGCGAATCACGGCGAGGATCTGCCGTTGTCGAGGACTTAGCGCGGGCGGATCTGATCTCAAGCTGTGGGCCCTGACCTGCGCGGCTGGTTTGCCGGCAGGTCAGGGTCTAGTGTTCGGGGAGCGGGGCACGTGGCGGTGTCGAGCCCGGAGGTTGGCATGCAGGCCCAGGACCGGCCCGATGTTCCGGTCCCCGCGACTGCGGCGTCACCCTCCGTGTCCGCTCCGGCACCCGTGCCGCTGCGACCCTCGTCGTTCCGCTCCCGGGTCTCGTGGGTGGGCCGCACGCTGGCACAGCGCTCACGGCGAGCTGCCGCGTCTGACACGACCGCCGCGCCCGCATCGCCGGCGACCGCTGAGCCTGCCGCGACCGCCGCGCCCGCATCGCCGGCGACCGCTGAGCCTGCCGCGACCGCCGTGACCGCCGCGTCCGGCACGACCGCCGCGTCCGGCACGACCGCCGCGTCCGGCACGACCGCCGCGTCCGGCACGACCGCCGCGTCCGGCACGACCGCCGCGCCCGCATTACCGGCGACCGCCGCGTCTGACACGACCGCCGGGCCTGGCCCGACCGCCGCGTCTGACACGACCGCTGCGTCCGACGCGGCCGGCGGTCCTGGCGCGACTGCGGCGCACAACGGCTCCGAGGTCTCCGGCGCGCTTACTACGTCCGCTGCGTTCGGGTCCTCTGGCGCGGCCGGGACTTCCGGTTCATCCAAGGCGACGGCGGTGTCCGGGTCGGCGTCGCGGGGGCGGGTCACGTCGTGGGACGGGCACGGCGGCGAGCTGATCCACCGGGTGATCGCCGAGCGTGCCGTCGAGCCGCTGTTCCAGCCGATCGTGGAGCTGCGGTCGCTGCGGCCGGTCGGGGTCGAGGCGCTCGCCCGCGGGCCGGTCGGCAGCGAGCTGTGGCACGCGCGGGCGCTGTTCGCGGCGGCGGTGGCCGCTGGGCGGCTCGCCGAGCTCGACACGCTGTGCGCGGAGCGGGCCCTCGAGGTCGCGCGGGGCGCGGACAAGCCGCCGCCGCTGGTGTTCGTCAACGCCGAGCCGGCCGTCGTCGACCAGCCGCTGTCGCCGCGGCTGCTCGAGCTGATGACGGACGGGCCGCCGTTCCGGATCGTGCTGGAGTACACCGAGCGGGCCCTCTCTGCACGGCCGGCCGCGCTGCTGCAGTTGGCCGCCGCGATCCAGTCGCAGGGCAACTGCCTGGCCCTCGACGACGTCGGCGCCGACCCGATGTCGCTGGCGTTCCTGCCGCTGCTGGAGCCCGAGGTCGTCAAGCTCGACCTGCAGCTGCTGCGCGCGCCGCACGCGCCCCGGACCGTCGAGATCGTCGCCGCGGTGAGCGCCGTCGCCGAGCGGACCGGCGCGGTGATCGTCGCCGAGGGCATCGAGACCGCCGCGGACCTCGCCAACGCCCGCGCGCTGGGCGCGCACTGGGGCCAGGGCCTGCTGTTCGGCGGGCCCGCCCCGATCACGCGGCTGGCCCCGTTCGACAGGGGCGGCATCGGCGGCCTGGACCGCACGGCCGCGGCGGCGGCGTTGCGCCCGTCCCGTCCGGGGCTGCACCTGCCGGCGGGGACGCCGTTCGAGGCCGCGGCGGCGCTGGGGAAGGTGCGGGCCGGCACACCACAGGTGTTCGCCACGCACCTGGAGCATCTGTTGCGGCGGGTCGGCACCGGCGCGGTCGTGCTCGCCTCGTGCACCGACCCGGCCGTCGCACGCTGCTGGTTGCCGTCGCTGACCGGACTGGCCGAGCGGGCGGCGTTCGTCGGGCTGGTCGCCCCGCTGCACCCGGCCGCGATCGCGCCGGGCGTGCGTTTCGCGCCGAGCCCGGGTGCGGACGTCGAGGAGTGCGCGGCGGTCGTGGTCGCACCGCGGTACACGGCGGCCCTGTGCGGGCGCGGTTCGCACGGCTCGCTCACCTTCGCCCACACCGAGGACAGCGCCCTGGTCGCCTCGATGGCGCGGATGATCCTGCAGCGACTGCCCCGCTGACGCCGTCGTTCTTGGCACCGCGGACCTGACAGGGAGGCCCGCCAGGGCCGACCGGTGCCTCGCGGGAGGAACGGTCCGCCGGTGGCGCGGACCCGAGCCATAGGAACGGTTGGTTCCGGCGACTGCGCGATCCTGGCCGTCGACCGGCCCGGCGAGACGCTAATTCAGGCGTTCGTTGAGCCCCTCGACGAACTCGAGCACGCCGGGCGGCCCGTCGACGATGAGGTCGGCCCGGGCCGCCAGCCGGGGCACCTCGTCGGAGCCGCTGCACACCTTCAGCCCGGCCACGCCGGTCTCCCGCAGCCGCTCGACGGCGTCGAAGGCGGCCAGGTCGCCCAGGTCGTCGCCGAAGTAGGCGACCGCCCGGGCCCCGTGCCGCTCGACGATCGCCCGCAGCGCTTGGCCCTTGTCGACGCCCGGTGGGCGCAGCTCCAGCACCATCCGCCCCGGCTCCAGCGCGAGCCCGTGCCGCCCGGCCAGCTCCCGCAGCGGGCCTTGCAGCGCCGCGAACGCCCGGTGCGGGTCGTCGGCGCGGCGGGTGTGCACCGCCACGGACATCGCCTTGTCCTCGACGGTCACGCCCGGCTCGCCGACCGCGTCCAGCAGCGCCGGCAGCTCCCCGCGCGCCCCCGCGACCCCGGCCGGCACCGGCTCCGACACCACCACGCGGCCGGCCCGGTCCCAGCGCTGCATGCCGTAGAGCCCGAAGATCGAGAAGGGCTCGAGCGCGGCCAGTTCGCCCAGGTCCCCGAGCCGCAGCACGTCCGCGACGGGCCGCCCGGTGATGATCGAGACCGATCCCACCAGCTCGGTGAGGCGCCCGAGCGCCGCCATGACCCCCGGATACGGCCGGGACAGGCGGGGGTCGGCGACGATCGGCGAGAGCACGCCGTCGAAGTCGAAGGCCAGGGACGCCTCCTGCGGGCGGTCCAGGATCGCGGTCAGCCCGGCGGCGCCCGCCGCCGACTCCGGGGTCCTCAGCACCATGTACCGAAGGCTACCGGACGCGTCCCACCCGTGCCGCGCCGCGCAGTGGCGCCGGGCGGCCCTACTCCAGCCCCCGCTGCCGGGCCAGCAGCTCCACGGCGTCCTTGGCCTCCTTCAACCCGGTGCCGGTCGCCGCGCGGTACGCCTTGATCGCCTGGATCTTCCGCCCGGCGAGCAGCTCCTGCAGCACCACGCCCGGCAGATCCGGCTCCGGCTCGCGGATCCCGAGGTTCGCCATGATCAGGTCAAGCTTGCGCTCGACCGCGGCCAGCCTCCGCTCCTGTCGCTCGGCCGCGGCCCGCCGCCCACTCCCGGCGACGAGCAGCACGAGCACGACCGGCAAGAGCACGACGAACGGCAGTACCCATTCCATGCCGGCCATTGAACACCGTTCGGCTAACCGCACGAGAAGGAGGCGGGCACCGTGTCCGGGCCCCAGTCCACCCGGCCCGCCAGCAGGATCGTCGTGGACTCGCCGGGGCGAAGCCGCGAGTGCCCCGGGGTCACCTCGACCGACGCGGCCGTCTGCCGCGCCGTGGCGTTGAACGCCCAGGTGACCTTCTGCGTGCCAGTGTAGGCGTATCGGAGCTTCCAGTCGTCCAGCGTCTGCGTGCTCGTGTTGCGAACCGTGGCCCTGGCGAGGAACTCGTGTCCGAAGTCGAACACCACGCCGTACGACACCGAGCACGCCGGCGCCGGGACCGGGCCGGCCTCGCGCTGGTCGGCCAGGAACGACGCCACCCACGACAGGGTCGCGTTCCAGTTGATCGCGATCTCGTTGGTCGACCATGCCTGGATGTCGTCGACGTAGCAGGACTGCGGCGCGCAGCCCCGCAGGCTGCTCGACGCCACCGGGTCCTGGATCGAGGAGTTCGGCCCGCCGGCGAGCGAGCCGGCCGGCGGGCTGGGCAGCGCGGCGTCGAGCTGGTGCGCGTACATGCGGGAGTGCTGGTTGTGCGACGAGCGCTCGCCGAATGCGGTGACGTAGGACTGCTGCAGCGCGTTGCGGCCGAGCAGATAGTCCATCCCGCTCACCACGCCGTCGCGGAACTGCCGGTCGCCGGTGATGTCGAACGCGGTCGCGATCACCATCAGGTTGCTCAGCACCAGGTCGTTGGAGCCCCAGTCGAACTTGCCGTCGAGCGGCGCGTAGGCGATGCCGTACGGGCTGGCGCGCAGCATCGCCAGGTACTTCTTCGCCCCGTCCACCACCGACTGCCGGACCCGGGCCCGGTCCGGCAGGGCGCTGGGCACGGTCGCCAGGTCGAGGCGGCCGGCGGTGGCGGTGAACTGCCAGCCGAAGCCCTGCGGCCGGAACACGTCGGCGGTGTGCCACGGCGAGGCCATGACCGCGTCCAGATAGGCCGGTTCGCCGGTACTGAGGTACAGCTCGGCGGCCGCCCAGTAGAACTCGTCGGACACGTCGTTGTCGTCGTACGCGCCGCCGCCGACGTTGTCGGAGCTCGGGGCGTAGATCGCCGGGTGGGCGACGGCCGCGGTCCAGGCGGTCCGTGCCGCGGCGAGGAGCCTGGCCGCAAAGGTTCTGTCGTACGGCTGGAAGAGGCGCGCGCCGTGCGCGGCGGTCGCCGCGAGGTCCAGCGTCGCCGCCGTCGACGGCGGGTGCAGCTCGCGCGGCTGCGGGTCGGCGGCCGGGTCCTGCGGCAGGCCGGTCCAGGCCCGGTCGTGGACCTTGTGGTGCACCATGCCGGCGAGCGGCTCGCCGGCCGGGACCTGCATGCGCAGCATGAACTCGAGCTCCCAGCGTGCCTCGTCGAGGATGTCGGGGACGCTGTTGCCGTGCTCGGGGATCCGCAGCGAACCGTCACCCAGCCGGCCCGGTTCGGCAGGGGCCAGCTTGGTGCGCTCGAAGGCGCTCATCAGTTCGTAGACCGCGATGGCGCCGTTCACCACGTACTTGCCTTGGTCGCTGGCGTCGTACCAGCCGCCGCGCACATCGAGCCGGTAGTCGCAGACGCCCGGCTGGCAGGGCACGTCGGTGTCGCCGCGGTTGGGCGGGACGCCCAGGTGGCCGGCGGCCCGGCCGTAGCCGGGCGCGATGCTGCCGACGATCGCGATGCCGCTGCGCTGCGTGTAGAAGAACGACAGCGCGTCGACGCGCAGCTTCTCGTAGGCGGCGTTGACCCCGATGCCGAACGGGACGCTGGTGTCGCCGTCCGCCGCCAGGGTCAGCCCCGTGCCCGCGCTGTGGTACGCGCTGAAGTCGGCGGTCTGTACGTTCTGCCCCGAGGTCGTGTCCACGCCGCGCGGGGTAGTGCTGCCCCTCGCCACGACCGTGCCGGCGGCGTCGCGCAGCTGCCAGGGCAGCGGCGTGTTCCTCATGGTGACAACCGTCGCCTCCTTCGGGCCGTCGGTGAGATAACCGACCTGGTTGACCCGCACGCGGGAGTTGACGTCGCCGAGGCACAGCGTCCGCGCGGTGGTGCAGACCGGGCCGGCTTCGGCGGGTGTGGCGAGCGTGGTCACCGGGACGACGAGCAGTACCGCTGCCGCAGCGATGAGAAGAGAGCGCTTCACTGGGATCTGGTCAGGGAAATCATGGATGTGTGGGAGCGCTCTCACTATAGTCCTCGCAAAAGGGTACTTTCTACAAAATTCGGTATTTACGGACTGTGTACCGCGGTCTAGGGTCGAGATCAGGAACCGCTCTCCCCGCGAGGTGTTCGATCGCAGAGCTTCTGGGGACCTTGGAGCCGTGCAGTGGTGCCGTGGCGCAAGGGGGTTCGATGCGCAAGGCGGTGGTCATGCTGGCGCTGTGCTGCCTGGCGATCGGCGCGGCGTTCGCCGCGTGCGGCTTCACCGGATCGGAAAAGAACCAGCTGGTGGTCGAGACGTTCGGCGACTTCGGATATCACGACCTGTACGCCAGGTACGAGCGGAGCCACCCCGGACTCAAGATCGTCGAGCACGTCGTCTCGTACGACGACCATCACAAGAACCTGCAGGCGCACCTGCTGGGGGGATCGGGGACCGGCGACGTCGAGGCGATCGAAACCGGCTACATCGCCCAGTTCAGGGTGATGGCGGACAAGTTCGTGGACTTCAAGGCCCAGGGCGTCGACCCGAGCCGGTGGCTGCCGTGGAAGGCGCAACAGGCGACCAGTGACGACGGGAAGCTGATCGGACTGGGTACCGACGTCGGCGGGCTGGCGATCTGCTACCGCCGGGATCTCTTCGCGCAGGCCGGTCTGCCGACCGCCCGTGACCGGGTTTCGGCGCTGTGGCCGGACTGGCGGTCCTACATCGTGACCGGCAAGCGGTTCATGGCCAAGGCCCCCAAGGATGTGGCCTGGTTCGACTCGGGGGCCAACGTCTTCAACGCCATCATGGGCCAGGCGCCGGTCGCCTACACCGACCGCGGCAACAACGTGGTGGTGGCGAGCAATCCCGCCGTCAAGCAGGCGTTCGACCTCGCGGTCGACGCGGTGCGGGCCGGCGAGTCGGCGAAGCTGGCGACGTTCAGCCAGCAGTGGAACGCCGGCTTCCAGCGGGGATCGTTCGCGACCGTGGCCTGCCCGGCGTGGATGACCGACACGATCAGGCAGAACGCGCCGCAGACCAGCGGCAAGTGGGACATCGCCACGGTCCCCGGCGGCAGTGGCAACTGGGGCGGCTCGTTCCTGACCGTGCCGAAGCAGAGCACGCACCGCGAGGAGGCCGTCGAGCTCGCCGAGTACCTGACCGCGCCGGAACAGCAGAGCTGGATCTTCCGGACGCAGGGCCACCTGCCCAGCGAGCCCGCGCTCTACAGCGACCCGGCCGTGACCGGGTACACCAACCCGTTCTTCAACAACGCGCCGACCGGCCGGATCTTCACCACGGCGGCCAGGAAGCTGCGGCCGCAGTATCAGGGCCCCAAGGACGGGGACATCGGCCCGCTCGTCGGTCAGGGAATCAACCGGGTCGACAAGGGAAGGCAAGGGCCCGAGCGGGCCTGGCGACAGGTCTTGAAGGACGTGGCCAACGCTACCGAGCCGTAGGTCGGAAAGGAGCCACCAGCCTGATGGCAGTCTCCACACCGCCGGCGCCCGACCGGCGGTCAGGTCTGCGCCACAAGCTCGACGTGAAGGCCACGCCGTACCTCTACATCGCGCCGTTCTTCCTGATCTTCTTCGTGTTCGGGCTGTTTCCGATCCTCTACACCGGCTGGATGGCTACCACCCGGTGGAACCGGGACATGCCCGGAAGTGACAACGTCTTCGTCGGGCTGGGCAACTTCGCGCGGCTGATCCACGACGACTACTTCTGGAACGCGGTACGCAACACCGCCGCCATCGGCGTGCTGGGCACCGCACCCCAGTTGCTGCTCGCCATGTGGATCGCCCACCTCCTGCATCGCCGGTTGCGCGCCCGCACGCTGCTGCGGATGGGTGTGCTGGTGCCCAACGTCACCTCGGTCGCCGCCGTCGGACTGATCTTCGCCGAGCTGTTCGGGCGGGACTTCGGACTGGTCAACTGGGTGCTCAGCCTCGTCGGCGTGCACAAGATCGACTGGCAGGAGGGCACCTGGCAGTCGTGGCTGGCGCTGGCCGTCATGATCACCTGGCGCTGGACGGGGTACAACGCCCTGATCTATCTCGCCGCGCTGCAGGCGGTGCCGGACGACCTCTACGAGGCGGCGGAGCTCGACGGCGCCGGCGAGTTGCAGAAGTTCCGCCACATCACCGTCCCGGCGCTGCGGCCGACCATCATCTTCACCGTCATCATGTCGACCATCGGCACCATCCAGCTGTTCACCGAGCCGCTCATGTTCAACCCGGGGCTGAGCCCGACCGGCGGCGACTCCCGCCAGTTCCAGACCCTGGCCATGTACGTCTACGAGCAGTTCTGGAGCCACGGTAAGTACGCCTACGCGGCCACGGTCTCCTGGGCCATGTTCATGATCATCATTGTGGCGGTCGGCGTGAACTACCTGCTCTCCCGGCGTATCCGGAGCGCCACATGAACGTGATACCGGTCTCCCGCGCCCACCGCGGGTCCCCGGCGCCGGGCCGGCGCCGCGCCGGGGTGCCGACCTATCTGCTGCTCGGCGCGATCGTCGCGCTCTCGGTGTTCCCGCTGTACTGGTCGATGGTCGCCTCTTCGCAGGACGACTCCGCGGCGGGGCGCTGGCCGCCTCCGCTGCTGCCCGGAACCCACCTGTTGGCCAACCTGCGACACGCGTTCGCCCAGGGCGCCTTCGGCCTGGCGCTGCTCAACTCGACGATCATCGCGACCACGGTCACGTTGTCCGTGGTGCTCACCAGCACGCTGGCCGGTTTCGCGTTCGCGAAGCTGCGCTTCCGCGGCCGCAGCGCGATGCTCGTGTTCCTGGTCGTGACGATGATGGTCCCGGCGCAGCTGGGCATCATCCCGCTGTACATCATGATGGCCCAGTGGCTGGGCTGGACCGGCCATCTGCAGGCGGTGATCGTCCCGGCGGCCACGTCCGCCTTCGGGGTATTCCTGATGCGCCAGTACCTGTCCGAAGCGCTGCCGAACGAACTGCTCGAGGCCGGACGGGTCGACGGATGCTCGACGACCCGGCTGTACTGGCACGTCGTGCTGCCCGCGGCGCGGCCAGCCGCCGCGGTGCTGGCACTGTTCACCTTCATGGGCGCCTGGAACGACTTCTTCTGGCCCCTGCTGGCCCTGGGCCAGAGTAACCCGACCGTCCAGGTCGCCTTGTCGACGCTGGCCGGCGGCTACTACATGAGCTACACGCTCGTGCTCGCCGGGACCCTGATCAGTACCGCGCCGATCCTGCTGGTGTTCGTCGTGCTCGGCCGGCAGATCATCGGCGGAATCATGCAGGGCGCGATCAAGGCGTGAGTGCCGACCGACGGCGCTCGCCCGTTGCGTCGCCCAATCGTGACCGCCGATGGCTACGATTGGGCACTGATGGACACGACGGACGACGCACGCGCCCGCATCGACACCAGCGTGGCGCACCCGGCCAGGCGGTATAACTACTGGCTGGGCGGAAAGGACCACTTCGCCGCCGACCGCGCCTCCGGCGACGCCATCGCCGCCGCGATGCCGGGCGTGAAGCTCATGGCGGTGGAAAATCGCGCGTTCATGGGCCGCGCCGTGCGATACCTCGCGGAGCGGGGCATCCGGCAGTTCCTCGACATCGGCACCGGGATCCCCGCGCCGAACAACACGCACGAGATCGCCCAGGCCGTCGACCCGGCCAGCCGCGTGGTCTACGTGGACAACGACCCCATCGTGCTCACGCACGCGCGGGCGCTGCTGACCAGCGCGCCCGGGGGCGTCAACGCCTACCTCGACGCCGACCTGCGCGAGCCCGACAAGATCCTGTCCCACCCGGATCTCGCCGCCACGCTCGACCTGTCCCAGCCGGTCGGGCTGCTGCTCGTCGCCGTGCTGCACTTCGTCCGCGAGGACGAGCACCCGCAGGAGATCATCGACAAGCTCACCGGCGTGCTCGCCCCGGGCAGCTTCGTCGTCGCGTCCCACGCCACCTGGGAGTTCCTGCCGGACGACGTCATCGCGAAGCTGACGGCCAACAACGCCGACGGGCGGTTCCAGGCCCGCACCGGCGCCCGCTTCGCCGAGCTGCTGTCCGCGTTCGACCTCGTCGAGCCGGGCATCGCCTCGGTGGCGCGCTGGCACGCCGAGGGTGTGCCGGGCCCGCGCCCGTCCGCGGAGGACGTCGCCTGCCACGGCGCGGTGGCCCGCATCCGCTGATCCGCCGTTTCCCGCTCCGGCGGGGTCTTGTCCGCTCCGGCGCGGTGGCCCGCATCCGCTGATCTACCGTTTCCCGCTCCGGCGTGGCCTTGTCCGCTCCGGCGTGCCGGCGCGCATCCGCTGATCTGCCATTTCTTCTTTCGGCGGGGTTTATTCCTCGCGGATATATACTGAGTGTATATCCGCGGTGTATGGTGGGTCCATGAGCGTTCCTCTCACCCTGCTCGGGCTCCTCGAGCGCGAGCCGAGCCACGGCTACGACCTCAAGCGCGACTACGACACGTTCTTCGGCCGGGGGCGCCCGCTGCCGTTCGGGCAGGTGTACTCGACGCTCGGCCGGCTCGCCCGCGACGGCAAGGTCGTGATCAGCGAGGTCGAGGCCGGCGAGGGGCCGGACCGCAAGCGCTACGTGATCACCGAGCTCGGCGCGACCGAGGTCGACGCGTGGCTGACCCAGCCCGTCGAGCCCGAGCCGCACCTGCAGACCGTGCTGTTTTCCAAGGTCGTGCTGTCGCTGATGCTGGACCGGCCCG
Source organism: Dactylosporangium sp. NPDC000555 (assembly GCF_040300025.1). Classification (NCBI taxonomy): domain Bacteria; kingdom Bacillati; phylum Actinomycetota; class Actinomycetes; order Micromonosporales; family Micromonosporaceae; genus Dactylosporangium; species Dactylosporangium sp. NPDC000555. The sequence goes on from NZ_JBEPDB010000019.1 coordinate 43,134, forward strand.
CGGGGGAGTATCTCGACATGCAGCGCGCCGCGCACCTCAAGCGGATGCGCGAGCTGCAGGAGATCAAGAGGGGCAACGATCTGATCGAGGCGATGCTCGCCGATCACGGCCTGTTCCACCTGGAGGCGGACCTGCGCTGGATCGAGCTGACCGTGGCGCGCCTGGACCACCTCGCCGGGCTGGTGCGGCGATGAGCGGACCGAAGCCAAGCGCCTGGTCCGGGTCGGTCGCTGCGAAGGCTCATCGAGCCGGAGGTGACGGCATGAGTGGTCCGATCATCGAGGCGCGCGACGCCGCGCTCTCCAAGGTCGTGCTGTCGCTGATGCTGGACCGGCCCGCGGGGGAGTATCTCGACATGCAGCGCGCCGCGCACCTCAAGCGGATGCGCGAGCTGCACGACATCAAGGAGGGCAACAACCTGATCGGGACGATGCTCGCCGATCACGGCCTGTTCCACCTGGAGGCGGACCTGCGCTGGATCGAGCTGACCGTGGCGCGCCTGGACCACCTCGCCGGGCTGGTGCGGCGATGAGCGGACCGAAGCGAAGCGGCGGTGGCGGCATGAGTGGTCCGATCATCGAGGCGCGCGACGCCGTGCTGTACTTCGGCGAGACCCAGGCCCTGCGCAAGGCGTCGTTCGAGGCCGGGCCGGGCGAGGTCGTCGCCGTGATGGGGCCCAGCGGCTCCGGTAAGACCACGCTGCTGCACTGCCTGGCCGGCATCCTCGTGCCCGGCGAGGGCGAGATCCGCTTCGACGGGCAGCGCATCGACACGCTGAGCGAGCACGAGCGCAGCACCCTGCGGCGGGAGCGCTTCGGGTTCGTGTTCCAGTTCGGCCAGCTCGTGCCGGAGCTGACCGTCGAGGAGAACGTCGCGCTGCCGCTGCTGCTCGGCGGGCTCAAGCGGGCCGGGGCGCTGCGGCAGGCCCGCGGCTGGCTGGAGCGGCTCGGGCTCGGCGGCATGGAGCGCCGCCGCTCCGGTGAGCTCTCCGGCGGGCAGGCGCAGCGGGTCGCGCTGGCCCGCGGCATGATCAACCGGCCGCGGGTGCTCTTCGCGGACGAGCCGACCGGCTCGCTCGACTCGCTCACCGGCGAGCAGGTCATGGACCTCATGGTCGGCGTCGCCCGGGAGCAGGGCACCACGGTCGTGCTCGTCACCCACGAGCCGCGGGTCGCCGTCTACGCCGACCGCGAGGTCATCGTCCGCGACGGCAGGGTCCACGCCCTCGCCGCCGAGGGGAGCGGGTCGTGATCGGCTTCGGCCTGCGGCTCGCCGTCGCCAGCGGCCGCGAGGCGCTCGTGCGGTTCGTGGTCATCGCCGCCGCCGTCGCGCTCGGCGTCGGCCTGTTGCTGTCCACCGTCGCCGGGGTCCGCGCCCTTGACGCGCAGGTCGGCCGGGCCGGCTGGCTCAAGCCGCAGCCGGCCTCCGGCGCCCCCGCGGCCGACCCGCTGGTGTGGTCGACCCGCTGGGACTACTTCGGCGGCAAGAGCATCGACCGCGTCGACGTGGGCCTCACCGGACCCCACCCGCCGGCGGTGCCCGGGCTGCCGCGGGTGCCCGCCCCGGGGGAGTACTACGTCTCCCCGGCCCTGCACGACCTCATCGCGTCGCACCCCGCCGACGAGCTGGCCGCGCGGTTCCCCGGACGCGAGGCCGGCATCATCGACGACTCCGCGCTGGCCTCGCCCGACGCGCTCGTCGCCGTCGTCGGGCGGACCGCGGGCGAGGCCGGCGAGATCACCGGCGCCCGCCGGGTCTTCTCGATCTCGACGGACGCGCCGCCGATCCCGGTCGCCGCGCTCGACCTGGTGTTGTCGGTGATCGCCGGCGGGCTGCTCTTCCCGGTGCTCATCTTCATCAGCACCGCGACCCGGCTCAGCGCGGCCCGGCGCGAGCGGCGCTTCGCCGCGATGCGTCTGGTCGGCGCGACCCCGCGGCAGGTTTCCATGCTCGCCGCCGTCGAGTCCACGGCCGCCGCTGTGATCGGCACCGCGGCCGGCTTCGCGCTGTTCCCCGCGTTGCGGGCGGTCATGGCGCAGTACCCGTTCACCGGCATGCGCTTCTACCCGGGCGACCTCTCGCCCGGCTGGCTCGCGGCCGTGCTCATCGCACTCGGCGTCCCGCTCGGCGCCGCCCTTGCGGCCCGGCTCGCGATGCGCCGCGTGCGGATCTCCCCGCTGGGCGTCGCGCGGCAGGTCACGCCCCGGCCGCCGCGGGCGTGGCGGCTGATCCCGCTGGCTGCGGGGCTCGCCGAGCTGACGTACTTCATCGGCCGCAGGCCCCCCACCTCCAACGGCCAGGTCGCCGCCTTCCTGCCCGGGTTCCTGGTGATCATGGTCGGCCTGGTGCTCGCCGGCCCGTGGATCACGATGGCCTGCGCCCGGCTCATGGCGCGCCGCGCCCGCCGGCTGCCGACGCTGGTCGCCGCCCGCCGGCTCGCCGACAACCCGCAGGCCGCGTTCCGCGCGATCAGCGGCGTGGTCCTGGGCCTCTTCGTGGTCAGCGTCGCGACCGGCGTGATCACCACGATCGTCGACCAGCGCGGCGTGCGCGAGAGCCCGCTGTCCGCGGTCACGCTGCTGCAGCATTTCGAGCGCGACGGCGGCCAGGTCCCCGACACACTGCTGGACCGGCTGCGCGGCACGCCCGGCGTCACCTTCACGCTCGTGACGCGCGAAAACCCGGACAATTCCTCCAGCTCGCCCGTCGGCGTCGCACCGTGCGCGGAGCTGGAGAGGATCCCGCAGTACGGCCGGTGCTCTCCCGGCGCCGTCGTGGCCGCGGTCCCGTACAACCTTGTCGGGCTGACCCGGGACCGCAACGCGGCCGGCCCGGACAGGGTATGGGCCGCGTCCCCGGTCACCGCGCAGGAGCTCGCCGCGCTGCCGATCCAGAACCTGGTCGTCGGCCTGGACGGCACGCCGGCGGCGCACGAGCGGGCCCGCACCGTGATCGAGCTCGCGTATCCCTACGAGCGGGTCCCGCCGGCCACCGAGAACGACTTCATGGGCAACTCCCGGACGCAGCTCAACCAGTTCCAGCAGCTGGCGAACGTCGTCATGCTGTTCAGCCTGCCGATCGCGGGCTGCAGCCTGGCGGTGAGCGTCGCGGCCGGCATCGTCGACCGCAAGCGTCCGTTCAGCCTGCTGCGGCTCACCGGGGTACCGCTGCGGATGCTGCGCGGGGTCGTGGCCCTGGAGAGCGCCGTGCCGCTGCTGGCGGTCGCGGTGCTGGCCACGGCGACCGGCTTCGCGGCGGCGCAGCTGTTCCTCAGGGCCCAGCTGGACTACACGCTGACCCCGCCGGGCTGGAGCTTCTACGCGCTGACGGCCCTGGGCCTGGCGGTGTCGCTGGCGATCATCGCCTCGACCCTGCCGCTGCTGGAGCGCGTGACCGGACCGGAGACGGCCCGCAACGAGTGACCGGCTAGGCGGTGCGGACCTCGCGCATGCGCTTGTCGTACGCCCGCTTGCCGAACAGGCGGTACGCCAGCCGGGCCGCGGTCGGCAGCAGGGCCATGAAGCGCGCGGTCTCGTCCGGGGTGGCCTCCTCCAGCAGCGCGCCGAGCACGAACAGCAGCTGGTCCTTCGGGGTCTTCGCGCGGGAGTGCTCGCTCAGCTCGTTCCACTCCTGGACGGTCATGTGCTCGTGGATCAGCGGTAGGACGTGCTGCTCCTCCTCGTCGAGGTGGACGAGCAGGTCCGCGCGGTGCCGGTGCAGCTCGGCGACCAGGGCGTCGCGCTCGGCCGCGCCGGCCGTGCGCTCCCACGCGGCCAGGGCGTGCTCGACCCGGCCGAGCCCCTCGGCCACGACATGGTGCTGCTGCTCCATGCGCAGCACCATGTCGGCGTCGAGGTCGACGCGGGCCAGCAGCTTGGGCCACAGCAGCTCGTCCTCGCCGGTGTGGTGATCGTGCAGGCCCTTGATGTAGCCGCGCGCCATCCCGGCGAGGAAGGCGGCGCGCGCGGTGTCGCCGGGGCGGCAGGCGGCGACGGCGAGCGGCAGGTTGCGCGACTCCCGGCGGAAGACGCGGTGCACGACGACCATCTCGCGGACCCAGGGGCGTTCGACGGTGGTGGTCATATCGGTGGCTCCTCACGTTCGAAGGGTGACCGGCCAACCGTCGCCGGATTGTCTTGTAGTGGTCTTGGAGCCGGCTTGGGTGCGGATACCATGGCAGGTCATGTTGATCCGGGTGCTCGGGCCGTTCGAGGTCGAGGCCGCACACGGCGGGCCGGTCGACATCGGCGGCCCTCGCCAGCGCGCCGTGCTCGCGCTGCTGCTCTCAGCCCGGGGCGAGGTCGTCTCCGTGGACCGCATGATCGAGGACCTTTGGCGCGGCGAGGCCCCACCGCGGGCGATCGCCTCGCTGCAGGCCTACGTCTCCAACCTGCGCCGCCTGCTCGAGCCCTCCCGCGAGCGCCGCGCCCCCGCGCGACTGCTGGTCAGCGCCGCGCCCGGGTACGCCATTCGCCTCCCCGCCGAGGCTGTGGACGCGTGGAGCTTCGAGTACCTGCTGACCGACGCCCGCGCGGCCGCGGCGGCCGACCCGCACCGTGCCCGCCGGCTCGCCCGCGCGGGCCTGGAGCTGTGGCGCGGCGACGCCTACGCGGAGTTCGCGGGGGAGCACTGGGCCCAACCGGAAGCGGTACGCCTGGAGGAGCTCCGCCTCGCCGCCCGCGAGCTCCTGCTGGACGTGACCCTGCGCACGGGCGGCGCGGCGGAGGCGGCAGCCGAGGCGGAGCTGCTGACTCGCCGGCACCCGCTGCGCGAGGAGGGCTGGCGCCTGCTGGCCCTGTCGTTGTGGACGATGGGGCGCCAGGCCGACGCGCTGGCGGCGCTGCGCCGGGCGCGCACGCTGCTCGCCGAGGAGCTCGGCCTGGACCCCGGGCGCCCGCTGGTCGACCTGGAGTCGGCGATCCTCGCGCAGCGCGTGGACCTCCTCCCGCGACAACGCCCACCCACAGCGGCGGCGCCTGAGCCGGCGACGCACCGGACTGCGCACACCGCCGCCGCGACCGGCAGGAGCACGCACCGAGCTGCGGGCGCCGCGGTGCCGGCGGGCGAGGACACCCGCCGGGACACTGCCGGGTCGAGCGGAGAGCCGGCCAGGGAAGCCGGCGCGACGGAACCGGGTGGCTCCGGGGCCGAGCTGTTCGTCGGGCGCGACGACGAGCTCGCTACCCTGCGCACCGCCGCCGTCGAGCGGCCCCGCGTCGTGCTGCTCACCGGGGAGGCCGGGGCCGGCAAGACCAGCCTGCTCGGACGGTTCCGGCACGAGCTCGAGGCCGACGGCTGGCTCGTCCTGCTCGGGCGCTGCCCGGAGGCCGAGGGCGCCCCGCCCGCCTGGGCCTGGGTCGAGGCGCTGCGCCTGCTCGAGGAGCACGCCCCGCCCGGCGAGCTGCGCCCGGCCCTTGCCCCGCTGCTCGACGACGCCGGTGTCGCCGCGCGGCCCGGCGAGGAGGACGTCGCGGCCGGGCGGTTCCGGCTGCACCGGGCGGTGACCGCGTGGCTGCGAGCGGCCGCGCGCGGCGAGCGGCCGGTCGCGATCGTGCTCGACGACCTGCACGCCGCGGACGTCGAGACGCTCATGCTGCTCGGCAGCGTGGCCGAGCTGATCGAGGCCGGCGGGCCGCGGGTGCTGCTCGTCGCCGCGCTGCGCCCCGCCGACAACCGGGAGCGGCTCGCCGGGGCGCTGGCCGAGCTGGCCCGCCGCTCGCCGGTGCGGGTGCACCTCGACGGGCTGGCCGCCGCGGACGTGGCACGGCTCGTCGAGACGTTGGCGCGCACCAGCGTCGACCCGGCCACCTTGGCCGCGCTGGCCGAGCGGACCGGCGGCAACCCGTTCTACGTACGCGAGTCCGCGCAGCTGCTCGCCTCCGAGGGTGCCCTGGTCGCCACCTCCGACGTGCCCGAGGGGGTGCGCGACGTGCTGCGCCGGCGGTTGTCCCGGCTGCCGCAGCCCGCGGTCGCGGTGCTGCGGCTGGCGGCCGTCGTCGGACGGGAGGCCGACGTCGAGACGCTGGTCGAGGCGGCCGACGCCGACGAGGGCGCGGTGCTCGACGCGCTCGAGGCGGGGCTCATCGCGGGGCTACTGACCGAGCCGGCGCCCGGGCGGGTGCGGTTCGTGCACGGGCTGGTGCGTGACACGATGTACACGGACCTCTCCCACCTCCGCCGCACGAGGATGCACGCCCGTGTGGCCACGTGCACCCGCCTCCGGCGGCCCGACGACTACTCGGCCCTGGCCTACCACTACGCGCGCGCCGCGTCCTCGGACACCGCCGGGCTCGCCGTCGAGTATGCGATCCGGGCCGCCGAGCTGGCCGAGCGGCGCTACGCGTACGACGCCGCGGCCGAGCTGCTCGAGGGCGCCCTCGCGACCGCAGACGCGGTGCCCGGCGACCGCGACGCTCTGCTCGTGAACCTGCTCGGGCGCCTGCTGCGCGCCCAGGCGTCCGCGGGCGCGGTCGCCGCCGCCCGGGCCACCCGTACCCGGGCCGTGGACGTCGCCGTCGCGTCCGGGCGGGAGGAGCTGCTCGTCGCGGCGTTCACCGCGTGGACCGTCGCGACGCCGTGGCAGATCCGGGAGTACGGCATCCGCGACGACCGGATCGTCGACCTGCTCACCCGGCTGCTGCGCCGCGACGACCTCGCCGCCGCGGACCGCTGCCGGCTGCTCGACGCGCTGAGCAGCGAGCTCGACGGCGACGCCGATCCGCGTGGCGAGCGCGCCGGCCGGGAGGCGCTCGAGCTGGCCCGCGGCCTCGGCGACCCGGCGCTGCTGGCGCTCGGGCTGGCCGCCCGCCTCCGCACGATGCGGTTCGACCGTGACGTCGAGGGCCGCGCGGTGCTCGGCGCCGAGCTGCGCGAGGTCGCGGAGGCGCACGGCGCGGTCTCGTACCTCTGGATGGCCGAACAGGTGCTCGGCAACTGCCTGGCGGCGGGCAACCGCCCGGAGGAGCTGTCCGAGTCGATCGCCCGGCAGGGCGCGATCGCGCGGACGTACCGGCTGGCCGAGCCCCTGGCGATCAACACGGCCGCGCACGGCGTGCTGGCCCACGTGGCGGGCGACTTCGCCGCGGCGCAGGGCCACTACGACGAGATCCGGGACCAGCTGCGGCGGACGGGATCGTTCCACGCCGACGGGTTCCACTTCCTGGCGACCGCGACGCTGATGATCAGCCAGGGGCGCATGGCCGAGCTCGTCGAGCCGACCCGGGAGATGTTCGAGCGGCTGGGCCCGCTCGCCGCCGACACCCACGGGCTGGCGCTGGCCACGGCCGGGCGCCCGCGCGAGGCGGCGGCGGTGCCTGTCGGCACGCACCCGATCCGGCCCGACTACTTCGAGTCCGGCTTCTACACCCTCCGCGCGCTGGCGGTGTGCGCGCTCGGCCGCGCGGACCTGGCCCCGGCGGTGCTCGACGCGCTCCGGCCGGTGCGCGACCAGTTGGCCGCCGTGTCGAGCACCGCCATCGTCATGCGCCCGGTCGCGCTGACGCTCGGGGAGCTCTACGCCCTGCTGGGCCGGGCCGGCGAGGCCGCCGAGCACTACCGGCTCGCCGTCGAGGTCGCTACCCGGTGGGGCGCGCCGCACTGGCTGGCGGAGGCGCGGGCGGCGCTGGGCGGCGCCTGAACGCGACCGCCGCGACGACGCCCACGGCGTTGCCTGGCTCGGTGCGCCGGGTCAGGCCTGCTCGGACTCCTCGCGGCGCACCTGGCGGGCGTCCGCGTCGGCGGCGCTGACGCTGTCCGGCTGCGTCGGCAGGGACTCGGGGATCTGGCGGACCGGGACCTTCGGGTATTCGCCCGTGTCGGCGCCGCCCGCGGCCGCGGCCATGACGGCGGCGGCGGCCAGGTCGGCCACGCGCTTCGCCTCGCGCTGGACGCGGGCGCGGACCTCCTTGGCGTGCCGCTCGGCCGAGTCGGCGGCCTGGCGGGCGTGCTCCAGCCGGGTCAGCTCGCTGGCCAGGCTCTGCTTGGTGTCGGCCAGGCGCTGCTGCAGCTGGTTGACCTCGCGGCCCAGCGTCGTGGACTCGCGACGGGCCTCGCCGAGCTGCGTCTGGGTCGCCTCGAGCTCGGTCTGCAGCTGGGCCAGGGCCTTCTGCCGAGCCTGGATGTCCTGCTGTACCACGGAAAGCTGCTGCTGGTGCCGCGCGTTCTCCTCGTCGGCGCGCTTGCGCACGTCCGAGGCGTACTTCTGGGCGTCGGCGTGCAGCGCCGCGTTCTTCTGGTCGGCCGCCTGGCGCTGCTGGGTCAGCTCGCGGTCGGTGGACGCGCGCAGCTCGGACAGCTCCCGGTCGCAGGCGGCCTTGAGCTCCTCGATCTCGCGCTGCGCGGTCGCCTTCCACTGGTTGATCTCCTGCTGCGCCTGGGCGCGGCCGGTCTTGACCTCCTGGAGCACCTGCTGGCGGGCCGCCTCGGCGAGCGCGTCGGCCTCGGCGCGGGTCTTCTCCATGTGCTCGATGCTCTGCTCGTTGATGCGCTTGGCCTCGGCCTCGGCACGCTCGTGCGCGGCCTCGCCGTCGGCGACGAGCTTCTCGGCCCGCTCCTTGGCCTCGGCCAGGAGCTTCTCGGCGTTGGCCTGGTGCTCGGCCGCCTTCTGCTCGGTGTTGTCGATGATGACGCCGGCCTGCTTCTCGGCCAGGGCCAGGATCTGGTCGACCATCGGGCCGAGGTGGCGGAACGAGGCGCGGTCGACGCGGGCGGGGCGCTGGCGCGCCTCGGTGACCTCGGCCTGCATCTGCTTGAGCTGCGAGGTGAGGTCCTGGACCTGGTTGGTGAGGTCCTGGGCCTGGCCGGCGGCGCGCTTGCGCTCCGCGGTGAGGTTGTTGATCTGGCGGTCCAGCTGGTTGAGGTACTGGTCGACCTGGCGCTTGTCGTAGCCGCGGACCTGCTGGGTGAAGTTGGGACGCGTGCTGGCGTCCTCGCGCTGCGTCAACAGATCCCCGCCGTGGGTCATGGTCGATCCTCCATACGATCGGGTAGCTGGTGACGCCGGTGCTCACGGACTGTTGCACACGGGTCCGCCAGCACATCCAAAACGCTACCGGGCCCTTGCGCAAGTCTTCGCTTTGCCAAGAGGCTGTTTCGGGCACGATACGCGTTGAGCCAGTTTTATCCGGATTTATCGTGACGTGTCGTGGCGAATTTGGGCAATTTGCCCCGCCGACGCCCGCCTGTGCCCGCCAGTCCGGCGCCGGACCGGGGCGCCGCGGACCCCGCCGGGGCCCTAGGCTGTTCGCCATGGCCGATCTCCCGGAGCGCTTGGATCCACGGCAGCTGCGCGCCTCTGACGCCGATCGGGAGCGCGTCGCCGACGTGCTGCGCACCGCCGCCGCCGAGGGCCGGCTCGACCTCGACGAGGTCGACGAGCGCCTGCACGCCGTCTACGCCGCCCGCACGTATGCCGAGCTCGAGCCGCTCGTCCGCGACCTGCCCAGCGCGCAGGCCGCCCCGGTGCCGATGGAGGGCGTGCCGCCCCGCCCCGGAGAGGTGCCGGCCAGCGGCTCAGCGGTCGCCGTGATGAGCGGCTTCACCCGCCGCGGCCAGTGGATCCCGCCGCGCCGGTTGACCTGCTTCGCGTTCTGGGGCGGCGGCACCATCGACCTGCGCGAGGCGCGGATGCTGCACGGCGAGATCACGATCCGCGCGTTCGCCGTCATGGGCGGGGTGCAGGTCATCGTGCCCGAGGACGCCGAGGTGCACGTGACCGGCACCGGGGTGATGGGCGGCTTCGGCCAGGAGGCGTCGGGCCCGGGCCGGCACGGCGCGCCGCGGATCGTCATCACCGGCTTCGCCTTCTGGGGCGGCGTCGCCGTCGAGCGCCGCCGCCGCAAGCGCCGCGCCATCAAGGAGACTTCGGCCGACCAATAGGCTTGTCCCCATGACGACGGTCGCGGTGCGCGGGGAGTCAACCCGAGAGGTCGAGCCCGAGCTCGCCAAGTTTACGGTGGTCATCGCCGCCCGGGACAAGGACCGGGCGGCGACGCTCGGCCGGCTGCGGGAGCGCGCCGACGCGCTGCGGCAGTTCCTCGACCGCTACGACCAGGCGATCGAGCGGCGGGAGACGGGCGGCGTGCACGTCTATCCGGAGAGCGGGCGGCGGGGCGAGCGCGTCACGGCGTACAACGGCAGCGTTTCGACGACGGTGACCGTGACGGACTTCGCGGCGCTCGGCGAGATGATGCTCGCCGTGGCCGGGCAGGACCAGACCCAGGTCCACGGCCCCACCTGGTCGCTGCGCCCCGACAGCCCGGTGCACCGGGAGGCGCGGCACGCGGCGGTCGCCGACGCGATCGCCCGGGCGCGCGAATACGCGGAGGCGCTCGGCGCCGAGGTCGTGGAGCTCGTCGAGCTGTCCGACCCGGGCCTGAGCCGCGGCGTCGAGGGGGTCATGGACTTCCAGGCGTACGGCGGGGCGTCGATGCGGGGCAAGTCCGCCGGCACGCCGGAGCTCGAGCTCGATCCGCAGCGCCAGCGGGCGTACGCCGCCGTCGAGGCACGGTTCACCATCACGAGCCCCACCCGGCTCTGACGCGCCGCACGTCGCGCCGTCAGGACGTGGTCGAGGCGTTCCAGGAAGCGCCGTCCGTTATCGCGGCCTCCAGCTGCTCGCGCAGTTTCGCCTTGGGGCGGGCGCCCACGTGCTGCGAGACGACCTCGCCGCCGCGGAAGACGGTCAGCGTGGGCATGCCCATCACGCCGTACGCGCGGGCCGTCCGCGGGTTGTCGTCGGCGTTGAGCTTCACGATCCGGGCGCGGCCGGCGTACTCGGTGGACAACTCCTCGAGCATCGGCGCGATGCGGTGGCACGGCGGGCACCACTCGGCCCAGAAGTCGACGAGCACGGGCACGTCGCTCTTGAGCACCTCCGCCGCGAACGTCTCATCGGTTACCTCGGTCGTCATGTCACACCTTTCGATTTTAGTTCGGTAGCCTCTTCGGTGGCGTGGATCAGCTCGCGCTCCACGACCCGGCGCACCGCCTGCAGGCGCGCGATGCACCCGTCCAGGTCGGCGAGCTTGCGGCCGAGCACCTCGATCGAGCCCGGGCACTCGGCGCCGGTCGCCCGGCCGGAGCGCAGGCACTCCACGAACGGGCGGGTGTCCTCGAGGTTGAAGCCGATCTCCAGCAGCGAGCGGATCTCGCGGACCAGCCGCAGGTCGGAGTCGTCGTACTCGCGGTAGCCGTTGGAGGTGCGCCGGGCCGCGAGGAGCCCGTGCTGCTCGTAGTAGCGCAGCGCCCGGGTGCTCGTCCCGGCCAATTCCGCCAGCTCGCCGATCCGCATGACGTCGACGGTAAACCTTGACGCCCGCGTCAACGCCATCCCGGGACGCCGCCGGCCCGGCGCCTGCCTCGTGGCGGCGGCCGGGCCGGCGGCGCGTCGGCGTCAGGCGGCGCGCCGGAGCCGCTCGGTGAGGTGGTTCGCGGCCCGCACGGCGGCCAGGCGGCCATTACGGATCAGCATGAGGTCCTCGACCGCGCACACCGGCGGCGCGTGGTTGAGCGCCGCGGCCAGCTGCGGGTTGGCCCGGGCCCACTTCAGCATCGCCGAGGTCACCTCGGCCTCCAGCGCGTCCGGCAATGCCGGGCCGGCGCTCGTCACGGCGTCGATCATTCGCTCACGGTACGGCCAGTAGGACCAGACCTTCGCCTCGTCGATCAGCTGCGCGACGGCGTCGGGGCGGCGGTAGTACAGCGCCAGCTGGATGGAGTCCATGCGGTTGTCGCCGATGAGCGCCTCGATCAGCGGGTGCCGGGCGTGCGCGCCGGCGACCTCGTAGAACGTGCTGCGGCTGCCGTGCGGCGCGGCGGCCTCGACGATGCTCTTCCACGTCAGCTGCGCGACGGGCGTGCCGGCCACGAGGGTCGAGACCGCGCGGAAGTAGATGGTCTTGGTCCGCCAGTGGCTGCGCTTGGCCGTCGGGTTGGCCGACAGCCGGCGATGCCACCGGCTCACGACGGTGTTGCTCAGGTCCGGGGTGGCCGTCAGGTGCGCCAGGGTCGTCATGGTCAATCGGTCCTGTCCTGCCTGTCGGAGGTTCAAGCGTCCATCGAGCGTGGCCGCACCCCGGGGCGAGGACCATCACGTATTCACGTGGTCTTGCCGGTGATCAGGTCGAGCACGGCGTCCCAGTCGCCCGGGACGGCGTCGGCGCACCACGCGACGTGCCCGTCGGGGCGCACCAGGGCCAGCGACCGGTCCCAGCCGGCGCGCACCGCCGCGTCGGCGACCGGGAGGTGCCGCACCGGGATGCCGCGCCCCTCGGCCGCGGCGGCCAGCGCGGCACCGGCCGCGTCGCCGGTGAGGTCGACGAGGGTCATCTCGGGCCCGAACCGGTCGGCGAGCGGGCCGCCGCCGTCCAGCCGCACGTCCGGGGCGCGCCCGCCCGGTCGTACCGCCGCCGTCGCGGGCGGCACCCCGTCGTGCCACACGACCGCCGAGGTGGCGTGCCGGGCCGGCAGCCCGCCCGCGTCCGCGCGGTACGCCTCCTGCCGCAGCAGGCCGGCGAGCAGTTCGGGCGCGGCGCCGGCGGCAACGAGCCGGCCGAAGCGGCGCCGGGTCTCCAGGGTCCGCGCCAGCAGCTCCCGGTCGAGCAGGGCGCGCGGGCGCCGCTCCGACTCGTAGCTGGCCAGCAGCGCCGGACCGCCCCAGCCGTTGATCTCGGCGGCGAGCTTCCAGCCCAGGTCGACGGCGTCGGCCAGGCTGGTGTCGACGAGCTCGCCGGCCGGGTGGAAGCGGTGCGCGGCCTCGCCGGCCAGGAACACGGGCCCGCGCCGGTACGCCGTGGCCACCGCGAGGGCGTCGTCCCACTGCGCGACGCCGAGGATCTCCAGCACGTCCAGGTCGGCGGCGAGCCGGGCGCGCAGCAGCCCGACCGGGTCGGTGCTCACCGGCTCGTCCGCGCCGACCGGCAGGCGGGCGACCCAGCTGTCGTCGCCGGCGCGGCTCACACAGGTCACGCCGCCGACGACGACCGTTGTCCGGGGCTGGTCGCGGGCCGGCAGCCGCGGGTCGGCGCTGCGGAAGAACACCGAGCAGTACGGCGCCGGGTGCCCGAGGCCGTCCATCGGTACCTCGACGCAGCGCCGCACCGTGCTCTGCCCCCCGTCGCAGCCGGCCAGGTGCCGCGCCGCGACCGCGTGCCGCACCCCGCTGCGCACGTCCAGCAGGTTGGCCACGGCGCCGTCGGGCTCGATGCGCAGCCCGGTGAAGGTCCAGCCCTCGCGCAGCTCGACGAGCGGGTGTTCACGCAGCTCGTCGCGCAGCCGGCGGGTCAGCTCGGCGGCGCCGATGCGGTGGTCGGGCTCGTTCGCGGGCCGCGGCGACACCAGCACGGGCGCGCCGCCCAGGCTGGTGCGCCACTCGACGCAGGCCGGCTCCTCCGGGCCCGAGCCGTACTTGCGCACCAGGTCGGCGAGGCCGAGCCGGCGCAGCGGCTCCATCGCCGGCCCGGTCAGCAGCTCCGTGCCGGGGTGGCGGGGCGGCGCGGCGGCGCGCTCGACGACCAGGCACGGCACGTCGTGGTGGGCCAGCTCCAGCGCGAGGACGGCGCCGGTCAGTCCGGCCCCGACCACGAGTACCTGCGTGCGCAGCATCGGCGTCGTCACCGATCTCTCCCTCGTTCGACCGCGGCGACCGCTCGTCGCCAAGGGTCATGCTGAGGGCCGGGCGGCGCCGGGTACATCACGTGTTCAAGCGATCCCGCATGACGAGGTTGGCGAGCTCGACCCGGCCGCGGAGGCCGAGCTTGGCGAAGATCTTGCGCAGGTGGCTGTCCACGGTGTGCCGGGACAGGAAGAGCTCGCCGGCGACCTGCCGGTTGGTGAGCCCGTCGGCGACCCGCAGCGCCACGCCCCGCTCGGCCGGGGTGAGCTGATGCAGCGGCGAGCCGGGGCGGAACGACGGCTCCTCCGTGGGGGCCTTCGGCCCGCCGAGGCTGAACTCGAGCCGGCGCCGGGCGCGCTCGGCCCGGCAGTCGGTGACGATGCCGATCGCCTCGGCGGCCCAGGCACGGCCCTGCGCGGGGTCGGTGGCGCCGAGCGCGGCGTCCTCCAGTGCGGCGGCCAGGGCGAGGCGGCGCGGGGTGCGCCGGAAGCGTTCGACGGCGGCGCGCAGCAGCCACGGGTCCGCGGTGAGCACGCCCTCGGCATGGTCGGCCGCGGCGGCCAGGGACACGACGCCGGGGTTGCGCTCGGCGAGCCGGCGGGCGACGGTGACCACGAGGCGGGCACGGGCGGGGTCGTCGGCGCGGGTGGCGATGCGGACGAGGGCCGCGGCGGCCGACGGGTCCGTCGTGATGAGCACGGGCCGGTCGGGCAGGGCGTCGCACATGCCGGCGAGCGTGGCCAGGGCCGCCCCGGGGCCGGCGATCGCCTCCTGGAGCACGCCCTCGGGCCAGATGATGTCCTCGGGCGCCGCGCTGTTGCCGGCGGCCCTCCGCCGGTGCATGTGGGCCAGGTGGGCCTGCGCCTGGGGCAGGTCGCCCTGCAGCACGGCGAGCCTGATCAGCGTGCCCAGCAGCGGCACGGCGAGCGCGAACGCCGTCAGGTTGAGCGCGACGGCCACCCCGGCCTCGGCCTCGGCGACGGCGTCGTCGAGCCGGCCGCGGGCGGTGAGCAGGTTGGCGTGGTAGTAGTGCCACAGCGGCGTGGACCAGGAGGTGCCGAGCCGCTCGGACTCGCGCCGGCCGCGGCGGAAGGTCTGCTCGGCCTCGTCGAACCGATCCAGCGCGACCTGTGCGTCGCCGAGCCAGATCCGGGGGTGGCGGTGGGCGGCCTCGCCGCGGACGTTGTCGGCGATGCCGGTGGCGCGCTCGGCGTGCCCGTAGGCGTCGTCGAGGCGCCCCTGGGCCTGGGCGACGAGGCCGCGCGCGGTCAGGCCGAAGATGGAGGCGGCGTGGTCGCCGGTGTCGAGCCCGGTCGCGGTGGCGATCTCGCCGTCGTCGTCGGCGCCGGGCATGTCGCCGCAGTAGAAGCGGGCGTGGGCGCGGATGGCGTACAGCTTCGCCCGCACGGAGCCGGGCACGTTGGGGATGGCCAGGCCGCGGCCGGCGTACTCCACCGCGGTGCGGTTCTGCCCGGCGTGCTTGAACGCCTCGGCCAGGCCGTGCAGCACCGTCGCCTCGGTGCGCGGGTCGAGCCCGGCCCGCAGCGCGGTCTCGCCGAGGTCGTGCGCCTGCTCCAGCCGGCCGGCGGACGCGAGGAGCCCGACCGCGTCGGCGGCGAGGGTTACCCGGCCGGCGTCGTGCTCGCCGAGCGCGTCGAGGGCGTGCACGATCAGGTCGGCGGCGGTGCTGGGCGCGGCCGGCGCGACCTCGAGCGCCGCCTCGTGCAGGATCGTGACGGCCTCGCGGCTGCCGGAGCGGCCGGTCTTGAGCAGGTGCTCCGCGACCTCGACGGGGGAGCGGCCCTCGGCGCGGGTGATGGCCGCGGCCTGCCGGTGCAGCATGGTGGAGACCGCGTCGCCGAGCGTGCCGTAGACGGCGAGGCGGACGAGGTCGTGCACGAACGTGAGCCCGTCGCCCTCGTCGAGGAGCACGCGCGCCCCGGTCGCCTCCCTGATCTGCTTGAGCAGGGTCGCGGGGCGCACCTCCAGCAGCTGCGCGGCGGACTCGATGCTGAACGGACGGCCGAAGACCGAGGCGGCCTGCAGCAGCTCCTGGGTGTCGCTGGACAGCCCGTGCAGCATCTGGTCGACGATCGTGATGAAGCTCGAGGGCAGCTCCTCGCCGACGACGGTGCCGATGCCGTCGGCGACGACCAGTTGCCCGGTCAGGTGCAGGGTGCGGACCAGTTGTTCGACCTGCAGCGGGTTGCCGTCGCAGCCGCCGGCCAGCGCCAGCACCGTGTTGTCCACGTCGGCGCCGACGACCTGGGCGCACAGCCGGCGGACCGCGTCGTCGTCGAGGGTGCCGAGCGTGACCTGCTCGTGCCCGTCGCGGATGAGCCGTTCCATCAGCTGCTGGCCGGGGGTGCCCGAGGGCGCGGGCCGGTGCGCGAAGAGCCAGCACACCGGCGAGGAGGCCAGCGCCGGGACGAGCTCGGCCACGGCGAGGGCGGACAGCTCGTCCATCCACTGCGCGTCGTCGATCGCGATGACCAGCGGCCGCTGCGCGGCGTAGTCCTCCAGCGCGGCGCCGAGCCGCTCGATGGTGCGGTACTGCGCGTCGTCCTCCTCGCGCAGCCAGCCCATCGGGGGCTCCGGCGGCCGCAGCTGCTGCAGCGCAGAGGCGAGGGTGATCAGCGGCGCCGCGCGGTCGAGCTCGAAGGCGGCCCGGGCCGCGACCGACACCCCGCGCGCCTGCGTGCACCGGGTGGCCGCCCGCATCAGGTGCGACTTGCCGATCCCGGCCGGCCCGGTGACGATCGTGCAGCCGCCGATCCCGTCCGCCGCGCCGGAGACCGCCCTGCGCAGGACGGCGAGTTCGCTGTCGCGCCCGAAAGTGCACGTGCTCGTCAGAACGATCACCCTTGAGGTCTGGAATGGGATTGGGGTCCGCGGTGATTCTCGCGGCCATTGAAGATCGACTTCAACAGTCTTTCGGGGGACCCGGGCAAACCCTTACGGCATCGGCCGTCTCCCCGATATGCGCCTGCTCCCGGCCCGCCCGGCGGATCGGCGAGGATTTCGGCCAGCAGCCGCCGCAGAATCGCCGGACCGCGTTCGGTCATGACGGATTCGACGTGGAACTGTATTGACCGCGCTCGCGCCAAGCGCATGGCGTGCACGGCGCCGGTGTGCGCATCCCGCAATATCCCGATCCGCTCGGGCATGCCGCCACGCGCCGTTGTCACCCGAATAGTATTCACTCGATGTCCAGGCGCGTCACTCACCGCTACGAATGTGTTATAAAAGCCGACCCGTCCGAATCCGGGAATGCGACGCGGTATGCCCTGGGCCGGACGCGGCAGGCGGCGGATCGGCAGGCCGAGCTCGTCGGCGAGCACCTGGTGGCCGAGGCACACGGCGAGCATCGGCGTCCGGTCGGCCAGCAGCCGCCGGGTGATCGCGTGCAGGCCGTCGATGCGCGGATCGGCGCGGTCGCGGGGATCGCCGGGTCCGGGGCCGACGACGACCGCGTCGTAGCCGTCCCGCAGCTTCGTGTCGACGTCGACGTCCAGGCCGAGGGCCTCGGTGAGGCGGGCGAGCATCGCGGTGAAGTCGTCCTCGGCGTCGACGATCAGCACCCGGCCGGACAGCGGCGGCAGCGCCACCGGGCGCCCGAGCCAGAACGGCGACAGCCCGGCGTTGCGCCGGCGCAGCGCGCGGGGCACGGCGGGGAGGGCCGCCGGGGGTACCGCCGCCGGGGCGTCACCACCGAGGGCGGCGAGCAGCGCCGCGGCCTTGGACCGGGTCTCGGCCGCCTCCGCCGCGGGATCGGAGTGGCGCACGAGCGTGGCACCGACGCCGACGACCACGCCGCCGTCCGCGTCGATCTCGGCGGTGCGGATGATCAGCGCCGAGTCCAGCGAGCCGGGGCCGAGCAGCGCGAGCGCCCCGCCGTAGTAGCCGCGCCCGGCGCCCTCCCGGGCCGCCACGGTGCGGCAGGCGGCGGCGAGCGGGCTACCCGTCACCGTCGGCGCCGGCATGGTTCGCCGCAGCACCTCGCGCGGGCCGAGGCGGGTCGGCCCTTCGATCACGTACTCGGTGTGCGCCAGCCGCGACATCGGCCGCAGCCACGGCCCGCGCAGGCGGGCGCCGCCCTCGCAGAACCGCGCCATCGTCTTGAGCTCCTCGTCGGCCACCATGAACAGTTCCTCGGTCTCCTTGCGGTCGGCCAGGAACGCGCGCAGCCCGCGGGCGGTCGGGCCGCCGGGCGGGTAGCGGTAGGTGCCGCTGATCGGGTTCATCGCCGCGACCCCGCCGGCCAGCCGCGCCTGGCACTCCGGCGTCGCACCGACGAGCGTCGTGCCGCGGCAGTGCACCACGAACGTCCAGTAGGCGCCGCGCTCGGCGAGCAGCAGCCGCCGGAAGACCGCCAGGGCCGCGCGCCGCGAGAAGCCCGGGATCCGCGCCCGGTAGGCCCGCCGGATCACGAAGTTGGATCCGGTACCGCCGCCGATGTCCTCGGCGACCACCCGCCGTACCACGGCCTCGTACTGCGCGTCGGTGACGTCGAACGCGCCGCCGTCGATCCGCGTGGCGTCGCTGGGCAGCGCCCGCAGCGCCTCCTCGAGCGGCAGGTCCGCCCGCTCGGCGACGGCGAAGGCCAGCAGCGGCGCGCCGTCGTCCACGCACGGCAGGCCGCGCTCGGCGATCGCGCGGAAGGGCAGCGCCGCCATGACCTCGCCAGCCACGATCTCGCCCGGCTCGTCCGCCGGGTCGTCCGGCAGGTCATCCACCGGCACGCCCGTGCGCAGCTCCACCCGGCCGCCGCGGCACAGCAGCGCGAACGCCTCGGCCTCGAAGATGCGATCCAGCAACGGTTGCGTCATGCCGCCACCGTCGCAGCGCTCCCGCGCGGGCGGCCACTACCCATTGAGGTAGTGGGACGCGCACCGGCGCGCGGCTAGCGTCCGAAGCGTGGCTCACAACGACACCTTCGCCCGCCGGGTGCGGCTGGATCGGCTGTACCGCAACGGATCCGGCGGCCTGCTCGTGGTCCCGCTCGACCATCCGGTCAGCGCCGGGCCGATCATCCACAGTGGACGTCACGGCGGCCTCGACCGGCTCGTCGGCGAGCTCGCCGGCAACGGCGCCGACGCCGTGGTGCTGCACAAGGGCGCGCTGCGGCACCTGCGGGCCCGCCGGTTCCGCGACCTGTCGTTCATCGTGCACCTCAGCGCCGGCACCGGCCTGCCCGCCGACCCCGACGCCAAGGTGCTGGTGTGCACCGTCGAGGAGGCGCTGCGCCTCGGCGCCGACGCGGTCAGCGTCCACGTCAACGCAGGCTCCCCGACCGAGCCCCGGCAGCTCGCCGACCTCGGCGCCGTGGCCGGCGCCTGCGAGCGGTGGGGCGTCCCGCTGCTGGCCATGGTGTACGCCCGCGGCCCCGGCATCACCGACGGGCGCGCGCCGCGGCTCGTCGCGCACGCCGCCGCCATCGCCGCCGAGCTCGGCGCCGACCTCGTGAAGACGGCGCTGCCGCGCTCGGCCGCCGAGCTCGAGGCGGTCACCGCCGCCTGCCCGATCCCGGTGCTGGCCGCCGGCGGCGACGCCGCGGACGGACCGGCGGCGCTGGCCCACCTCGCCGACGCCATGCGCGCCGGCGCCGGGGGGATCGCCGCCGGCCGGCTCGTCTTCACCGCCGCGGACCCGGCCGCGATGCTGCGCCGCCTCTCCGCCCTCGTCCACGACCGCGCGGTCGTCCAGAGCCCGGCGCACAGCCGGTGAGAAGGGAAACCACCATGAAGCAGTGCTGGCTCGACATCCGCGCCGCCGGCGCGCTGAAGTCCGCCCTGTGCCAGGAGGCGATCCACCGCGGCTTCGACGCGATCGTCGCCGCCGACCCGGCCGACCTGGCCGGGCTGCCGCCGACCGTGACCCGGGTGCTGCTGCCCGGCCGGGACAGCGCGCAGCTGCCGGACGGGTTCGGCGACGCCGACCTCGTCGTGGTCGACCCGGCCGTGCACGGCGAGCCGGCCCACCTCGCCCAGCGCCACCCGGGCACCCGCTTCGGCGGCTACGTCGAGGTGACCGACGCCGACACCCTCGCCGCCGCCTGCGCGAGCGTGCGCCACGACCCGTGCACGGTCCTGCGCTTCACCGACCCGACGAACATCCCGCTGGAGATCGTCCTCGCCGCGGCGGCCGACGCGCACGGGCTCATCATCACCACCGTCGAGCGGGCCGACGACGCCCCCGTGCACCTCGGCGTGCTCGAGCACGGCCCGGACGGGCTGATGCTGGCGCCCGGCGCGCCCGGCGAGGCGGGCCGGCTCAAGGACGCCGTCGAACGCCGCTCGCCGGACCTGGAGCTGACCGAGCTCACCGTCGCCGCCGTCACGCACGCCGGCATGGGGGAGCGCGCCTGCGTCGACACCTGCACCTACCTGGCCGAGGACGAGGGGATCCTGGTCGGGTCACGCTCCCGCGGGCTCGTGCTGTGCGTCAGCGAGACGCATCCGCTGCCCTACATGCCGACCCGGCCGTTCCGGGTCAACGCCGGCGCCATCATGTCGTACACGCTCGCCGACGCCGAGCACACGCGGTACCTCAGCGAGCTGCGGGCGGGCGGCACCGTGCTCGCCGTCGGGGCGGACGGCCGCACCCGGCCGGCGGTCGTCGGGCGGGTGAAGATCGAGACCCGGCCGCTGCTGTCGATCGACGCCGTCGCCGAGAGCGGCGAGCGGGTCAACGTGATCGTGCAGGACGACTGGCACGTGCGGATCCTCGGGCCGGGCGGCGCGGTGCTGAACTCGACCGAGCTGCGCCCCGGCGACCGCATCCTGGGCCACCTCCCGCAGCGCGACCGGCACGTCGGCTACCCCATCGACGAACTGTGCTACGAGCGGTGAAGCTCTTCGACTTCCACGCGCGCCTGCCCGCAGGCGGCGCGGCCGACCTGCTCGCGGCGATGGACGCCGCCGGCATCGACCACGCGGCGGTGTGCGCCGGGGGACTGGTCGACCTCGACCGGCTGTCGGAGCAGATCGTCGACGGCGGACGCAGCGAGGCGCGGGCCGGCAACGAGGAGGTCCGCCGGGCGTGCACCGCGTCCGGCGGCCGGCTCGTGCCCTTCTTCTTCGCCGACCCGCGCCGCGACGTCGCCGCATACCGCGCGGCGGCGTCGCGGTACCGGGGCCTGGAGATCTCCCCGGCGGTGCACGGCTTCCGGCTCGACGAACCCGGCGTCGACGCGCTCGCCTCGCTCGCCGCCGGCGCCGGCCACCCGGTGTACGTCGTGTGCCTGGGCCGCCCCGGCACCCGCACCGAGGACCTCGTCGCCCTCGCCGCGCGTCACCCCGCCGTCACCTTCGTGTCCGGCCACTGCGGACACACCGGCCTCGACGCGGCCGGCCTGCACCGGATCGCGGCGCGGCCCAACATCGCCGTGGAGCTCTCCGGCTGCTTCACCGCGGTCGCCCGCCTCGCGGTGCGCCGCCTCGGCGCCGGCCGGGTGCTGTTCGGCACCGAACATCCGCTGCAGCACCCGGCCGTCGAGGTCGCCAAGCTGCACGCCCTCGGCCTCGCGCCGGACGACCTCGCGCTGGTCGCGGCCGGAAACGCGCGGCGCCTGCTCGACTTGGAGGATCGTTGAAACTCCCGCAGATCGGGGACTGGACCGACTACGCCGGCCTCGCCCGGCTCCAGCAGGACCGGCTGCCGGCGGTGCTCGCCGCGGCCGAGCGCTCGCCGTTCTACCGGGAGCGGGGCGTCGGGCCGCTGCCGGAGCAGCCGCTGACCACCAAGCAGGACCTGCGCGACGCGTACCCGTTCGGGATGCTCGCCACCGGCCGCGCGGACCTGGCCACCTACCACGAGTCCAGCGGCAGCAGCGGGGATGCGACCGCGTCGTACTACACCGAGGCCGACTGGACCGACCTCGCCGAGCGCTTCGCCCGCAAGTGGGTCGGCATCACCGCCGCCGACACCATGATGGTGCGCACCCCCTACGCGCTGATGATCACCGGTCATCTCGCCCACGCGGCGGCCCGCCGGCACGGCGCCACCGTCGTGCCCGCCGACAACCGCTCGCTGGCCACGCCGTACTCCCGGGTCGTCCGGCTGCTGCACGACCTCGGCGTCACGCTGACCTGGTCGCTGCCCACGGACACGCTGCTGTGGGCGGCCGCCGCCCGGGTCGCCGGCTACCGCGACTTCCCGTCCCTGCGCGCCCTGTTCGTCGGCGGCGAGCCGCTCGGCGCCGCCCGCAAGGCGCGCATCGGCCGCGTCTGGGGCGTCCCCGTCGTGGAGGAGTACGGCGCCACCGAGACGGGCAGCCTCGCCGGCGAGTGCCGGCACGGCACCATGCACCTGTGGGCCGACCGGGCCGTGTTCGAGGTGCAGGACCCGGCCACCGGCGAGCTGACCCCGGCCGGGCGGGGCCGGCTCGTCGTCACGCCGCTGTTCCGCGAGGCGATGCCCCTGCTGCGCTACGCCATCGAGGACGAGGTCGAGGTGTCGTACGCGCAGTGCCCCTGCGGCTGGCACCTGCCCGCCGTGCGGGTGCTGGGCCGCACCGCCTTCGCCGCCGGGGACCTCACCCAGCTCGGCCTGGAGGAGCTCGTCTTCGGGCTGCCCGACGAATACGGGGTGTGGTTCTGGCGGGCCCGCGCCGACGGCGACCGGCTGCGGGTGCAGATCGAGGTCGCCGACCGCTGGCGCGCCGACGCCGCGGGCGCGCTCACCGCCGCGATCCGGGACGCGTACCCGGGCATCGACGCGCACGTCGCCCCCGTACCGGCCGGTGGCCTGGTCCCTTTCGGGCTGCTGACCGCGCGGGCCGAGGTGATGAAGCCGCGCGGCTTGTTCGCCGCCGGTGAGGACTGGGACACCGCCCTGCGGTACTACTAGGAACGGAGAACCTCGATGGCACAGCCGCGTGTCGCGGTCGCCGGTGCGGGCGTCGGCGGCCTCACCACCGCGCTCGCGCTCGCCGCCAGGGGCGTGCGCTGCACCGTGTTCGAGCGCTCCGCGCGCCTCGCCGCGGACGGCTTCGGCATCCAGCTCCCGCCCAACGCGACCCGCGTGCTCCTCGGGCTCGGCCTCGGCCCGGCCCTGGACGCGGTCTCGCTGCGCCCGGCCGCGCGCGAGGTGCGGCGCTGGTCCGACGGCGCCCTGCTGGGCCGGGTCCCGCTCGGCGACGCGGCGGTGGCCCGCTACGGCGCCCCCTACCTCGCGCTGCGCCGCGCCGACCTGGTCCGGGTCCTGCACGACGCCGCCGAGCCGGGCACCGTCCGTTTCGGCGCGCGCTGCACCGCCGCGACCCCGGACGGCGCGCTGCGCCTGGCCGACGGTTCCGTCCACGAGGCGGACGCCGTCGTCGGCGCGGACGGCCTGCACTCGGTCGTACGGGCCGCGCTGCGCCGCGACGAGCCACGCCGTACCGGCTACACCGCCTACCGCGCCGTGCTGCCGATCACCGACCCGATCGCCGGCGCGGTACCGGTGGTCACCGTCTGGCTGGGCCCGGGCCGGCACGTGGTCGCCTACCCGGTGCCCGGCGGCCTCAACCTCGTTGCCGTCACCGCCGGGCGCCTCGAGGGCGCCATCGACGACTGGCACGGCCCGGTGCGCGACCTGGTCCGCGCGGCCGGCCCGGCGACGGGGCACGCGCTGTTCGCCGGGCCCGCGCTGCCCGTCTGGCACCGCGGCCGGCTGGCCGTGCTCGGCGACGCGGCGCACGCGATGCCGCCCTTCCTCGCCGAGGGCGCCGCCCAGGCCATCGAGGACGCGGCCGCCCTGGCCGACGCCGGCCCGGGCAGCCCGGACGGCCTGGCGCGGTACGAGGCGCGGCGCCGGCCCCGGGCCGAGCGCGTCGCGGCGGCGAGCGCGGCCGGCGGGATCGAGCACCACCTGCCCGACGGCGCGCGGCAGCGCCGCCGGGACGAACGGATCGCGGCCCGCGGGCTGCCCGAGCAGGATTGGCTCTTCACATGCTGCCACTGATGCCCACCATCGAGCCCTACCCGATGCCCGAACCCCCGCGTGACGGCCCCGCGCCGTGGCGCGTCGACCCGCGCCGGTGCGTGCTGCTGGTGCACGACATGCAGCGGTACTTCGTGGACCGCTTCCCGCCCGATCGCTCCCCGGGCAAGGAACTGCTCGCCAACGTCGCCGCGCTGCGCTCCGCGTGCGCGGCCCGCGGGGTGCCGGTGCGGTACACGGCGCAGCCCGGGCGGATGACCCGGGCGGAGCGCGGCCTGCTGCACGACGTGTGGGGGCCGGGCATGACCGACGACGAGGACAGCCGCGGGATCGTCGCCGCCGTGGCGCCGGGCCCGCACGACGCGGTGGTGACGAAGTACCGCTACAGCGCCTTCCACCGCACGCCTCTGGCCGCGATGCTCGCCGCGCTCGGCCGCGACCAGCTCGTCGTGTGCGGGGTCTTCGCGCACCTGGGCTGCCTGCTGACCGCCGGCGACGCCTACGCGCACGACATCGAGCCGTTCCTCGTCGCCGACGCGGTCGCCGACTTCACCGCGGCCGACCACGCGATGGCTCTGGACTTCGCGTCGCGCAGCTGCGCGGTCACGCCGACCACCGCGCGGGTCCTGGCCTGGCTGGAGGCCTGATCAGCGCGCGGCCCGGGCCAGCGAGGCCAGCTCGACCCGCGAGACGATGCCGAGCTTGTGGAAGATCCGGCGCAGGTGGTAGTTGACCGTGTGCCGGGAGCGGCCGATCCGGGTCGCGATCTGCTGGTTGGTCAGCGCCCGGCCGACCAGGCGGGCGATCCGCAGCTCCTGCTCCGTGAGCGACGCCCAGCCCGCCGCGCCGGCCGGCCGCCCGTCGTGCCCGGCACCCGGCGTGGCCGGGGTCGCCCACGGTGTGGCGAGCTCCGCGCGCAGGGCCGTCGCGGCGGGCCGGCACAGCGACGCCGCCACCGCGGCGTGGACCAGGTCGTGGCCGAACACCAGGCGGTCGTCCACGCTGACCAGCAGGCCCGAGTCGATCGCCTCGTCCAGGGCCGGCAGCAGCTGGGCCGTGCCGCAGCGCATCAGCCGCGCCAGCTCCAGCACGCCGAACCGCGGGCCGATCGCCGAGGCCACCTGCAACATCCGGCGGGTGGGGGAGGACAGCGCGGCCAGCCGTGCCGCGACCGAGTTCTGCGAGTGCATACCGACGATGGTGGTGCGGGCCGGCCCGGGAGATCGGCTACAAGTAGGGGGTTTCCGGGTCCAGTTCGGCCAGCGCCCGCAGGCCGGCCGGATCCAGGATGGTCAGGCGGCGGTACCCGGTGCTGAGCAGGCCCTGGCGGCGCAGCTCGTGGATGGCCTTCTGCACGGTCGCCTGCGCGATCGCGATCATCGTGGCGAGCTCGGGCTGGCTGAGCGGCACCCCGATCTCGACGGCCCCGCCGGCGACCGGCCGGCCGCACAGCTCCGCGACCTCGACCAGCAGGCGGGCGAGGCGGACGTGCGCCGGGTAGACGGCGAAGTCGGTCCGGCGGCGGTTGGCCCAGCGCAGCTGGTCGGCGACGGACGCGGTCACCCGCGCGGCGGCGACCGGGTGGCGATGCAGGAACGCCTCGAACGCGGCCCGGCCGAGCACGCCCGCGGTGACCCGTCCGCACGCGGTCACCGTGGCGTTGCGCGGCGCGCCGGTCAGGGCACCGACCTCGCCGACGAGCTCGCCCGGCGCGCGGATGCCCAGCAGCGTCTCGAAGCCGTCGACCGACGTGGTCACCTTGACGAACCCGCTGATGAGCAGCTCCAGGTGGGTGTCGACGTCGCCCTCGCGCAGCACCACCCGGCCGGGGGAGAACTGGCGCTGGACGCTCAGGCCGACCAGCTCCTTCGCGGTCGCCCCGGGCAGGCTGCCCAGGAACGTTCGGGGGCTCCAGGTCATCGGGTCAGTCTGACGGCTGCGGCCGCGCGGAGTTGTCCCTCTCCGCGAAAGACCTGGTGGTCATGACGATCGATGTGCCGCGAGAGGCTTGCACAGACGCGTGCAAGTATTTCTTTCTTTCGGTCAATATCTTGCGCCATGATGTCGGGCAAGTTACGGTTCCGTCGACCCTGGAGCCGCCGTCAACCTCCGGAGTCCCGCCGTCATCCCCCGCCCTCTCGGGAGCAGTCATGTCCGCACGCCGGCTGACCGCCGTACTCCTACCACCCCTCCTCGCGCTCGGCGCCGCCGTCGCGCTCGCCCACCCCGCCGTCGCCGACGTGACCACGGTGTCCGTCGACAACCTGCGCACGGGCTGGGACCCGAACGAGCCCGCGCTCGGGCCGTCCGCCGTCTCCGCCGCCGACTTCGGGCAGCTCTTCGCCACCAACCTCGACGGGCAGATCTACGCCCAGCCGATCGTCGCGGCCGGCACCCTCATCGCCGCCACCGAGAACAACTGGATCTACGGGCTCAACCCCCAGACCGGCGCGATCGTCTGGTCGCGCAACGTCGGTCCGGCCTGGCCCGCCTCGGCCATCGGCTGCGGCGATCTCGTACCGAACATCGGCATCACGAGCACGCCGGTCTACGACCCGGCGACCCAGTCGCTGTTCTTCACCGCGAAGGTCAACGACGGCCCCGACGCCAACCGGCCGCACTTCTACATGCACTCGATCAACCCGGCGACCGGCGCCGAGCGGGCCGGCTGGCCGGTGACGATCCAGGGCTCGCCGACCAACGACCCGGGGACCACGTTCAACCCGAAGACCGCCGCCCAGCGGCCCGGGCTCCTGCTGCTCGACGGCGTCGTGTACGCCGGGTTCGCCAGCCACTGCGACTACGGCCCGTACGTCGGGTACGTCGCCGGCGTCAAGACCACCACGCCCGCCATGTCGACCCTGTGGTCCACCGAGGCCGGCCGCTCGACCGGCATGGGCGGCATCTGGCAGTCCGGCGGCGGCCTGGTCTCCGACGGGCCCGGCCGGATCATCGTGTCCACGGGCAACGGCGTCTCCCCGGCGCCCGGCCCCGGCAACAACCCGCCCGGAACCCTCGCCGAGTCCGTGATCCGGCTGCAGGTGGGCGGCGACGGCTCGCTGAGCGCCAAGGACTTCTTCAGCCCGGCCAACAACGGCAAGCTCGACCAGGACGACACCGACTTCGGCTCCGGAGGGCCGGTCGCACTGCCCGCGTCGTTCGGCACCCCGGCGCACCCGCGCCTGCTCGTGCAGACCGGCAAGGACGGCCGGGTGTTCCTGCTCGACCGCGACAACCTCGGCGGCATGGGGCAGGGGCCGGGCGGCTCCGACGGGACGCTCGTCCCGCCGGCCGGGCCGTACAACGGCGTCTGGGGCCACCCCGCGGTGTGGGGCGGCGACGGCGGCTACGTCTACCAGGTCGAGAACCAGGGCTTCCTGCGCGCCTTCAAGTACGGCGTGAACGGCGCCGGCCTGCCGGTCCTCACCTCGGCGGCGACCAGCTCGTCGACGTTCGGCTACACCTCGGGCTCGCCGGTGGTGACCTCCAGCGGCACCACGTCCGGGTCCGCGATCGTCTGGGTCGTCTACAGCGACGGCGCCCGCGGCGCCAACGGCCAGCTGCGGGCCTACGACGCGCTGCCCGTCGGCGGCCAGCTGAAACTGCGCTACTCGGCGCCGATCGGCACCGCGACGAAGTTCGTCGTGCCCGCCACCGACGGCGGGCGCGTCTACGTCGGCAACCGCGACGGGCGCATCTTCGGCTTCGGCCGGCCCACCACCGCCGCGCTGAACGCGTCGCCGACCGACTTCGGCAACGTCGCCGTCGGCAGCACCGCCAACTCGACGGTGACCGTGACCGCGACCCGCGCCGTGCGCATCACCGCCGTCACCGCCGCCGCCCCGTTCGGCGTCACCGCGCCCGCGCTGCCGGTCAGCCTCAACACCGGCCAGACCCTCGCCGTGCCGGTGCGCTTCAGCCCGGCCGGGCCCGGCGGGGCCGCGGGCAGCCTCACCTTCACCACCGACGCCGGCAACGTCGCGTTCGACCTGCACGGCAACGGCACCCAGCCCGGGCTCGGCGCCACGCCCTCGGCGCTGTCGTTCGGGACCGTGCCGACCGGGGCGAGCAAGACGCTCGGCGTGAGCATCGCCAACACCGGCACCAGCCCGGTGACGATCACCGGCGCCACGGCCCCGGCGGCGCCGTTCAGCGTGACCGGCCTGCCCGCGAACGGGACCACGATCGCGGCCGGCGCCTCGGTCTCGGTCTCGGTGAAGTACACGCCGACCGTGGCGGGCAACCAGAACGGCTCGCTCGTCGTCGCCAGCAACGCCGGTTCGGTGACGGTGCCCGTCAGCGGCACCGCCGTCACCGGTGCCGCGCGCCTGACGATCACCCCCAACCCGGTCTCGTTCGGTTCCGTGCCGATCGGCACCACCGCGACCCAGACCTTCTCCATCGCCAACACCGGCAACATCACGCTGACGCTCACCAAGGCGGCCCCGCCGGTCGGCGCGTTCAACACCAGCACCCCGGTCTCCGAGGGCCAGCAGCTCTCGCCCGGCGACGTCATCCACCAGACCGTCACCTTCACGCCCACCACGCAGGGCGCGCAGTCCGCCATCTACTCCATCACCGGCGACGACGGGCAGGGCGCGGTGGCCGTCCAGCTGACCGGCACCGGCGTGCCGCCCACGAACAACACCAACCTGGCGGCCGGCAAGGCCGCGACGGCGCAGTCGACGCAGGGCGGCTTCCCGGCCGGCAACGTCACCGACGCCGACCCGAACTCCTACTGGGAGAGCGCCAACAACGCGTTCCCGCAGTGGATCCAGGTCGACCTCGGCGCGTCCGCGAGCGTCGGCAAGGTGACCCTCCGGCTGCCGCCGCAGGCCTCGTGGACGACCCGCCGGCAGACGCTGTCGGTGCTGTCCAGTGTGGACGGAAACGCGTGGACGACCACCGTCGGCGCCACCGACTACGTCTTCGACCCGGCCACCGGCAACATCGTGAACATCGCCTTCCCGTCGGTCACCGCCCGCTACGTCCGGCTGAGCATCACCGCGAACACCGGCTGGCCGGCCGGGCAGCTGTCCTCCTTCGAGGTGTACGGCACGAGCGGCGGCACGGCCACCCTGGCGCTCAGCACCAACCGGCTGACGTTCGAGGACACCACCGTCAACACCAACAGCGACTGGGAGATCGTCACGGTCACCAACACCGGCACCGCGCCGGCGACCGTGCAGTCCGTCACCGCCTCCGGTGACTTCACCGTCACCACCACGTGCGGCAGCTCGATCGCGCCGGGCGCCAACTGCACGGCCACGGTCACGTTCCACCCGAGCGCGACCGGGGCGCGGACGGGGACGCTGAGCATCCGCAGTACCGCGTCCAACGCGGAGGCCACCGTGGCCCTCTCCGGCACCGGCCTGCCGGCCGCCGGGACCAACCTGGCGCTGCAGCACCCGACGACGCAGTCGTCGAACACGCAGGGCTACACCTCGGCCAACGTCGTCGACGGCAACGCGAACTCCTACTGGGAGAGCGCCAACAACGCGTTCCCGCAGTGGATCCAGGTCGACCTCGGCGCCAACCAGCAGGTCGGCCGGGTGGTGCTCAAGCTCCCGCCGGCCGCGGCGTGGGCGGCCCGCACGCAGACCGTCAGCGTCACCAACGCCACCACCGGCGCGGTGCTCGTGCCCGCCCGGGCCAGCACCTTCGACCCGGCGACGGGCAACACCGTGACGCTCACCTTCGCCGCGGCGAGCGTGCGCAACCTGCGGATCACCTTCACCGCCAACACCGGCTGGCCCGCCGGGCAGCTGTCGGAGCTGGAGGTGTACTCGGCCTGACGATCATCCCCGGGTGGTGGCCGTCCGGCCACCACCCGGCGGGTGAGGGTGTGTCACCCGCGCCGAGGACACTCTGGTTTGGTGCGTCGCTCGAGAATCGCGGTCCTGCTGGCCGCCGGGCTGCTCGCCGGATGCTCCTCGGCGCCGGCCGGGGCCTCCGGACGGGAGCTGCCGCGGACCGACCCCGTCGACCCCACCGACTTCCACCACGGCGCCACCGACCCGTCCGCGGCCGCGGACGACCTGGTGTCGGTCTCCACGATCGCCACGCATCTCGACGTGCCGTGGGGGCTGTCGTTCCTGCCCGACGGCAACGCGCTCGTCACCGAGCGGGCCACGCAGCTCATCAAGCGGGTCACCCCGAAGGGGCAGGTCACGACGGTCGCCCGCATCACGCAGGCCGTCTCCGACAACGAGGGCGGGCTGCTGGGCATCGCGGTGTCCCCGTCGTACAAGACGGACCACACGGTCTACATCTACTACACCACGCGGGACGACAACCGGGTCGCCCGCCTGCGCCTCGACGGGCGCTCGAAGCCGCGGCCGATCGTCACCGGCATCCCGAAGAGCGGCATCCACGACGGCGGCCGGCTCATGTTCGGCCCCGACGGCTACCTCTACGCCAGCACCGGCGAGGCCTCGCACACCGACGCGGCGCAGGACCTCAACAATCTCGGCGGCAAGATCCTGCGGATGACCACCGACGGCAAGCCCCCGCCCGGCAACCCGTTCCCGCACTCCCTCGTGTGGTCCTACGGGCACCGCAACCCGGAGGGGATGGCGTGGGCCGCGGACGGCACGATGTACGAGTCCGAGATCGGCCAGGCGGTCTGGGACGAGCTGAACGTCATCCGCCCCGGCGCCAACTACGGCTGGCCGCGGATCGAGGGGATCGGCCAGACCCCAGGATACGTCGACCCGATCGTGGCCTGGCACCCGGAGGTGGGCGTCAGCTCCGGCGTGGCGGTGGTGGGCAGCACCGCCGTCGTGACGTGCCTGCGGGGCCAGCGCATCTATCTCGTACCGCTGGGCAAGCCCCCCGTCCCCGCCGGCAGCCGCCCGCCGGCCATCGCTCCGCCGGACCCGACCGCGAGCGTGCGGTGGCGGCCGGACGCCGACGTGGCCGGGCGCCCGCGGGAGGCGCTGTTCGAGCGCTACGGCCGGCTGCGCACCGCGCTCGCCGCCCCTGACGGCAGCATCTGGATGACCACGTCGAACCGGGACGGGCGCAGACCCGGCGGCCCCCAGCCCGCCGACGACCGCATCCTGCGCCTGACCCTGCACAACCGGTGAGTCCGGACGCCGGCGGCGCCCGGACTCACCGCTCACTACGGGTCAGCGCAGGTACGGGCCGTCCGCGCCGACCTTGCCGGGGGCCGGGTTGCCGGGCAGGGACAGCACGTACGCGCGCAGGTCACCCTTCGCGTTCACCGTCGCGGTCAGCGTCCCGTTGGTCACCACCTTGATGTCGCCGGTCACGGCGTCGGTGTAGGTGCCGTTCGGGATGCCGGTGAACGTCGCCGACGCCGAGATCGTCACGAGGACGAAGCTGTCGACGGAGCCGGCGGTGTACCGCCGCTTGAACGCGATCTGACTCCCGCTCACGCCGGCCGTGGAGTACTGCCCCATCTGCAGCGCCGGGACCGCGCGGCGGATCTGGTTGAGCCGCTGCAGGTGCTTCACGAGGGGCTGGTTCAGCGTCGAGGCCACGGCGCCCGAGGCGCTCGACACCACGCCGTAGTCCGAGGCTACGACGGTGCCGGTGATACGGTCGCCGAAGTAGGCCCGGCCCGTCGTGGCGAGCGGGCAGGAGGGGCCGCAGTCGATCTGCTTGCCCGCCTGGAACTCGACCTCCGAACCGTAGTACAGCACCGGCACCCCGCGGAACGTCCACATCAGCGCCATGTTCTCGGCCCAGGCGTCGGTGCCGCCGGCATACCGCTCGAGGCTCTTGTTCGGGCCGTAGTCGTGCGAGTCGACGTAGACGGCGTTGTAGGTGGCGTCGTTGGTCGAGTCGTCGGAGTCGGCGCCGTTGCGGAACGCGTTTCCGGCGTCGCCGAAGTTCATGTGCATCCGCATGTCGATGATGTTCATGCCGGAGAACTTGCTGCGGTCCGGCGTGTGGTAGTCGTTGCCCACGAGGAAGGCGTTGGTGCTCGTCGGCTGGTTGCCGGGGCCCAGCTGCTCCTCGTAGTTGTACTGGTCCAGCGCGGCCTGCACGTCGTCGTCCACATAGGATTTGCGCTCCTGCCACGTGTAGAACTGCGCGGAGTGGTTGACCGAGCCGCGGTTCCACTTGTCGTTGACGAACGCCGCGACCTCGCCGAAGACGTAGAAGTCCTTGGCCTTCGCCGCGCCGTACTTCTGCACCAGGCGCTGCTGCAGCGCGGGCAGGAAGCGGCGGTTCCACGTCACGCGCGGGATGTGCACGGCGGTGTCCACGCGGAAGCCGTCCACGCCCATGTCGATGTAGGAGTTGTACGCGTTGATGAGGTACTGCTGGACGACCGGGTTCTCGGTGTTGAAGTCGGCGAGGTCGTCGGCGAGCCAGCAGGAGCGGGCGTCCTCGCCCTCCCAGTTGCCGATCCAGCACTGGTGGTAGAGGTTGGCGGGGAACATCTTCGCCGTCGGGCTCGGCCACTGGCAGCTGTGGATGGTGTAGCCCTCCGGGCTGTACTGCCCGTTGGGCAGGCCGTAGTTCGGGCAGGTGTTGCCCGGCGGCGCCGTGCTCGACCACAGGTCGCCGTTGTACGCGCGGCCCAGCGAGTTCTCCCGCATCGGGTCGTACACGGCGCCGGGCACCTTCTCGCTGTACATCCAGTCCCACTGCCCGTCGCGCGCGCCCCACACGGTCGGCACGAACAGGCCCTTGGCGCCCCACCGGGAGCTGTGGTTGTACACCACGTCCTGGTAGATCTTCAGGCCCTTGGCGTGCGCGGCGTTGATGAGGTCCTGGTACGTCGCGCCCGGGGACTCCAGCCGCGGGTCGACGCGGTAGAAGTCCCAGCCGTGGTACCCGTGGAAGTCGTAGTCGGACCGGTTGAGGATCACCGGGGTGATCCAGATCGCGGAGAACCCGAGGCCCTTGATGTAGTCGAGCCGGTCGACGAGCCCCTTGAAGTCGCCACGGAACATCGGGTCGTTGTTGGCCGCGTTGCCGGAGCGCACGTGCTGGTTGCCGCCGCGGTTGTTGGACGTGTCACCGTCGTAGAACCGCGCGGTGAGCACGAAGTAGATGCTGTCCTTGCGCGGGTCGCCGCCGAGCATCGTCCCGCCCGGCGGCAGCGGCGGCGCGTCGCCGGTCGTGACGCTCACCGCGGCGCTGGCCGCCGAGAGGTTTCCGGCCGCGTCGACGGCGCGCACCGTGTACGAGTAGGTCGTGCGCGGCGCCAGGCTGCCGTCGATGTAGGAGTTGTAGGCGCTGGTGAGCACGTTCCCGCCGGGGTTGCGGATGATCTGGTACCCGGTGACGCCGCGGTCGTCGCTCGACGCCTTCCAGGAGAGGTTGACCGTGACGTGGTCCACGGTGGCGGTCACGTTCGTGGGCACGGTCGGCGGCGTGGTGTCCGGCGGCACGGCCGTGCACGGGTCGGTCGCGTTCCCGGTCGCGGTACCGCCGCTGACCCGCGTCGTCCCGGCGCCGATGCGGTAGTTGGAGCCGCGGTTGTTGTCCCACACCCCGGAGCCGTTGTTGAACACCGCCTGCATCCCGGTGGCGGCGCCCAGCTGGACGGTCCGCTTCACCCAGCCGGCGCAGGCGGTCTCGTTCATCGGCACGCCCGGCACTGCCGTCCACGCCTCGCCGTCGGGCGCGTAGTGGATGTTCACCGTGGTCCAGTTCGTGCCGGTGGTGGCGTAGAACACCGTCGCGGTGTTCCCGGTCGGCGGCGAGGACGGCGGCGGGCCGGCGCACGGATCCGTGGTACCGATGGATCCGTTGCTGATGGCGACGGTACCGGCGCCGACCGAATAGTTCGCGCCCGAATGGTTGTCCCAGACGCCGGAGCCGTTGTTGAACGTCAGCTGGGCGCCGTTCGCGGAGCCGAGGTCGAGCGTCTTCGTGTACCAGCCGGCGCAGCTCGCCGCCGACATGGCGACGCCCGGCACGTTGGTCCAGGCGCCGCCGTTGGGCGCCCAGTGGACGTTCACGGTGCTCCAGCCGCTGGGCGGCCGGTAGAACACCGTCAGCGTGTTGCCGGTGGCCGCGAGGGCGCGGGCCGGCAGCAGCGCGGCGAGCAGGGACAGGACGAGGATCAGGATCTGTCTACGTCGGGGCATGGCGGGGTGCTCCTTGACTCATCGAGACGGTGGCGGCCGTTCGTGACACAAGGCGTTGCAACGCGTGGTGGAAGAGTGCTGGCACCCATTCACTCTTGTCAAGCTCCTTGCAGGAATTCCCCCAGTTCGGCGCTTTTCAGCGCGGCTGAACTGCGTAAACTCTCTGGAAGAGCAGCAAG
Organism: Dactylosporangium sp. NPDC000555; assembly: GCF_040300025.1. Lineage (NCBI taxonomy): Bacteria > Bacillati > Actinomycetota > Actinomycetes > Micromonosporales > Micromonosporaceae > Dactylosporangium > Dactylosporangium sp. NPDC000555. The sequence goes on from NZ_JBEPDB010000019.1 coordinate 76,922, forward strand.
TTCTTGCAAAGATCAACTCGTGGGTGTGCCGTGATCGCGGTGCGAGGTCGCGCTATTGCGCGGGGGTGACCGGCTCCGCCGGCCGGTACGACTCCCCGTGGGAGTCCGCGCAGTGCGGGTCCTCCCGGCTCGCCATCCGCCCGGCGCCGGCGTGGTCGACCTGCAGCGTGCTGTGCGTGATGCGGTACTCCAGGCGCAGCAGCCCCTCGATCGCGGCCCGCACGGCGTGGCAGTCGCGCCCCTCGGCCACCAGCACGTGTGCCGACAGCGCCGGCTCGCCCGAGGTGATCTGCCAGACGTGCAGGTCGTGCACCTCGACGACGTCCCGCACGCCCGCCAGCCGCGCGCCGAGCGCGGGCGGGTCGATGCCGCTCGGCGCCGCCTCCAGGAAGATCCGCCCGGAGGCCCGCACCAGCCGCAGCCCCGCCCGCACCATCAGCGCGACCACCAGCAGCGTCGCGATCGCGTCCGCACGGGTGAACCCGGTGAGGATCATGACCAGCCCGGCTGCCGCGGTCGCCACGAACGCGAACAGGTCGTTGAGAATGTGCTGGAACGCGCCCTCGATGTTCAGGCTCGTGCGGTTGGCCCGGCTCAGCGCCCACACCGCCGCGAAGTTCACCCCGATGCCGGCCACCGCGGTCACCAGCACCGGCAACCCGGCGACCTGCGGCGGTTCGACGAGCCGCCGCACCGCCTCGACGGCGAGCACCGCCCCGAGAATGAGCATGGTGATCCCGTTGGCCTGCGCCGAGAGGATCTCCGCCCGCTTCAGCCCGAAGGTGTACCCCCCTCTCGGCGGCCGGGCGGCCAGCCGCATCGCGATCAGCGCCAGCACGATGGCGCCGGCGTCGGTGAGCATGTGGGCCGCGTCCGAGAGCAGCGCGAGCGACCGGGCCAGGAGCCCGACGACCACCTCGCCGATCATGTACGCGGCGATCAGCCCGAGCGCGACGGTGAGCCACCGCCGATCGGCGTCGCGCGACACCCCGTGGTGATGCCCATCCGCGCCGTGCCCGTGGCCGTGCTCGCCATGCTCACCGTGCTCCTGCACCTGCGCGGGGTGGTGCCGGTGCTCGTCATGGTGGTGGTCGGTCACTGTTCAAGCCTCTCCTACCGGCACGACCGAGCTCGCGGATGCTGGCAGCATATTTCGTGAAATGCCCGATAATCTTGGCAAGTCGCATTTCCGGCGCCGCGCGGCCAGACGCCGCTACGAGGCCGGCGGCCTCAATGCTGCAGCGTGCCGGCCAGCAGGCCCCGCATGAAGAAGCGGCCGAGCAGGACGTAGATGGCCAGCGTCGGCAGGCTCACCAGCAGGGCGCCGGCCATCGCCTGGCCGAACGGGACGGACTGGCCGCCGGCCACGTTGTTCAGGGCGATCGTCACCGGCCACGAGTCGCGGCTGGTCATCATCGCGCCGAACATGAAGTCGTTCCACGAGGACGTGAACTGCCAGATGACGGCCACGGCGAAGGCCGGTTTCGACAGCGGCAGCGCCAGATCCACCCACGTCCGCAGCACCCCGGCGCCGTCCAGGCGGGCCGACTCCAGCAGGGCGTCGGGCATCGACACGAAGTGGTTGCGGAAGATCAGGGTGGTGATCGGCAGGCCGTAGATGATGTGGATGAGCATGAGGCCGAGCAGGCCGCCGGTCGCGTCGCCCGCGCCGCGCAGGCCGACGGCGGTCATGGTCTGCGAGACCGGGATGATGACGGCCTGGTACGGCACGAAGATGCCGAACAGGATCAGCGGGAAGATCGCGTTGGAGAACGGGAAGCGGAACTTCGACAGCACGAACCCGTTGGCGCAGCCCAGCAGGGCCGAGACGAGGCTGGCCGGGATCGACAGCGCGACCGAGTTGCGAAAGCCCGAGGACAGCTTCGGCAGCACCGCCCCGAAGTTGTCGAAGGAGAGGCTGGTCGGCAGCTCCCAGATGCGGGTCACGCCGACGTCGGCCGGGTTCTTGAACGCCGTCACGACGATCACGTAGACCGGCATCAGGAAGAACGCCGCCAGCCCCCAGAGGATGAGGTACCGCACGATCGTGCGCACCGGACCGGGACGCGGCGCGTGCGACTGGCCGGACGCGGGCGGTGCGGGCAGCGTGGGCGGCCTGGGCGGCACGCCCTGGGAGAGATTCCGCCGTGGGACGGGGGCGGTGGCGCGGACCATCTGACGACTCACCGCCGTTCCGTGCGCAGGCTGTACCAGACATATGGGCCGACCACGAGCGCCACCCCGATGAGCAGGACCGTGGCGATCGTGGCGCCGCGGTCGTAGAAGCCGCCGTCGAACGTGGTGAACCACATGTACAGCGACGGCGTGTCGATGCGCAGGTTGCCCTGGTCCAGCGCGTACAGCAGGTCGAAGGTCTTCAGCGAGATGTGCACCATGATGAGCAGCGCGCTGAACGTCACCGGGCGCAGCGCGGGCCGCACGATGTACCAGAAGATCTGGACCTCGCTCGCGCCGTCCATCCGCGCGGACTCGCGCAGCGTCTCGTTCACGCCGCGCATCCCGGCCAGGAACAGCGCCATGACATAGCCGGACAGCGCCCAGCCGGCCGGCAGGGCCACGGCGGAGATCGCCCAGATCGAGTCCGACTTGTGCCAGTCGCTGCGCAGGAAGCCCAGCCCGACGACGGTGAGGAGCTTGTTGATGCCGGCGGTGTCGGCGCCGGAGCCGTTGTCCAGCAGCCACCGCCACACGATCGCGGTCGCGATGAACGAGATGGCCATCGGGAACAGGTACACGCCGCGCAGGAAGGCCTCGCCGCGCACGCCACGGTCCAGCAGCATCGCCATGAGGAACCCGAGCAGCATCGCGCCCGCGACGAACACGAGCGTGAAGATGACCAGGTTGCGGACGTCGGCGCGGAAGCGCTCGTCGCGCAGCAGCGCCGTGTAGTTGGACAGGCCCACGAAGTGGTACTTCGGGGAGAGCCCCCGCCAGTTCGTGAACGACACGCGCACGTTCCAGCCCAGGAACCCGTACACGAACACGCCGATGAGGATCAGCGACGGGGAGACCAGCACCAGGCCGGGCAGCCAGCGCGGGCCGCGCTGCTTGCGTGGCCGGCGCTGTGGCGGCACGAACGCCGGCCGGGCCGGCTCCGAGGAGTGGCGCGCCACGTGGGCGGCCGGGCCGGATCGATCAACCGAGGTCACTGCGTCTCCCGGAACTGCTGCTCGACGGTCCGGGCGAACCTGCCCTGGTCGCCGTGCTGCACGAACAGGCCGAGCGCCGAGTCGATCTCGGCGTTGTACGCGTTGTTCGCCACCACGCCGTGGGTCAGCGAGCCGACGATGCGGGTGTTGGGGTCGCGCCACTGCCGCAGCGCCCAGCCGAGGTAGCCCTTGTAGAGTCCGGCGTCGGCGTCGGTGCGCGCCGGTATGGAGCCCTTCAGCGGGTTGAACAGGTTCTGCCCGGCGGCCGACCCGCACTCCACCAGCCACTTGCGGGCCAGGTCGGGGCGGCGCGCGCCGGTCGGCAGGGTGAAGGAGTCGGAGAGGAAGTCGTAGACGCCCTCGGTGCCCGGCGACGCGGCGACGTTGTAGTCGGTCTCCCACCGCAGCTTCTTGGACTGCTCCAGGTAGGAGGAGGACCAGTCGCCCATGACCGCGTAGACGGCGGAGCCGGAGAGGACCTTGTCGAGCTGCGGCTGCCAGTCGCCGGCGGCGGACTTGACGTCGGAGACGCCCAGAACCTTCGCGAACGTGCCGAGCGCGGCGGTCACGTCCGGCGACAGCCAGCTGATCCCGCCGTTGAAGAGCCGCTCGTACTTGTCCGCGCCGAGTTCGCCGAGCAGTACCGTCTCCAGCAGGTGCTTCTGCGACCACTCCGGGCCGACCGCGAGAGGGGTCCTGCCCTTCGCCTTGATAGCGTCGGCCTGCTGCAGGAACTCCGCCCAGGTCTTCGGCGGCCCGGGGAGCCCGAGATCCTTCAGGGTCCTGGGGCTGTACCACATGAGGTTGGCCCGGTGGATGTTCACCGGCACCGCATAGATCCTGCCGTCGATGGTCAGGTTGTCCACGAGCCCCTTCGGGAACACCTTCGTCCAGCCCTGCTGGTGGTACAGCTCGGTGAGATCCTGGACCTTGCCGGAGCGCACGTCGTCGAGCAGTTCGAGGCCGGCGTGGCGCTGGTAGGAGTCCGGCGGGTCGTTCGCCAGCAGCCGGCTGGCGAGGATCGCCTTGGCGTTGGAGCCCGCGCCGCCGGAGACGGCGGCGTTGACGAACCGCACGCCCGGGTTGGCGCCCTCGAAGGCCTTGGCCATGGCGGCCAGGCCGTCCTCCTCACCCGGGCCGGTCCACCAGGAGTACACCTCGAGCTGATTGTTGCCGGCACCGCGCACGGTGAACATCGACAGCCCGGCGAGCACGGAGACGACCAGGATCGCCAAGATCGCCAAGCGACCCTTCCACACGCCAATCCTCCTGGCATCAGGACGCGGCGCGGCGACTCCATCCGGCGGGGCGGCGCACGCATGTCTGGAGGACCGTATTGCGCATACATACCGTTTGGTGATTGAACCTTAGGTCGTGACCGAGCGTCGATCGGCCACTTACACCCGACGAATGGATGACCTTCTATCACGGTGTGATGGAAGCGTCGCTCCGGGTGTTGCCTGACGATTGGCGCTGGCCATCGGCCCCGTGGCCGTCCGCGGCATATCGATGGGCAGGGACCCGTCCCGCACGCCGTCCGCGGCCCAGGATGTGGCCACGACCACGACTCTGCTAACAATGTCGGCATGAATCGTCTCGGGTGGGCAATCGGCGCTGCGGCAGCAGCCGTCCTGGTATGCGTCGGCGGCCCGTTCGCGGTGGGCTTCCCGAAGCGGTCGGCCTTCCTCGCCCGACAGGAGCCGCAGGCCTGCGGGCTGATCGCCAGGTCGTCGCCGTTCGGCGAGGTGACCAGCTGCATCAACCTGGGCCGGCGCACCCCGCCGCTGCCCGCCGACGGCCAGGTCTTCCTGCTGCTGGAGACCGGCACCGGCACGGCGGTCGTCCGCGTCGACTACAGTGGCACCGACGACGAGAGGGTGCGCGCCACCGCGGTCGAGGTGCCGAGCTGGGAGGCCCCGGGCATCTCCCACGAGACGGGCGAGCGCATCAAGACCGGCATCGACAACCGCGGCGGCCTCAAGGCCGACCCCTGGGCCGTACAACCCGCCTGACCGCTCGGGCCGGACGCGGTAGGGCTGGCCGGCACCACGCCGCGGCAGGTGCTGGCGGTGGTCGGCATCGAGGCGCTGCTCGCCGCGGCCGCCGGGATCGCGCTGGCCTGGCTCGTCGCGGGCGGCATGCTGCTCGGGCTGGCCCCGGGCCTGCGCGTCGGCGGTGCCACACCGGAGATGGTCGTGCCCTGGACCCCCGTGCTCGGCGTGGCCGGCGTCTGCGCCGCCGTGGCGCTCGTCGCGGCCCTGATCCCGGCGGCGCTCGCGCTGCGCACCCCGGCGGCCCGGATGGCCGCGGTACGCGAATGACGCGTACACCCCGCACGCGTGGTGCGGGGTGTGTTTACGGCGCCGCCTGGCCGAGGCCGCCCAGCAGCGCGGCGAGGTCGGCCGGGCGGCTGAACATCGGCCAGTGCCCGGTCGGCAGCTCGTGGACGCGGTAGTCGCGGCGGTCCAGGCCGGCGAAGAACGGGTGGTCGCCGGCGATCATGCCCTCGACGCTCTCCTTCGTGAACATGCAGCAGACCAGCTCGGTCGGCGGCTGCTCCGGCCCGCGCAGCCGCAGCGGCGCCGCGACCGCCGCCCAGGGGTGCGGGGTGGCCCGCTCGCGGATCCACGCCGAGCGGCCCGCGAGGCCGGCGAAGAGCGCCGGGTCGTCGGCCGGGTCGAACGACGGCGGCGGCACCTCGCCGTCGCCCTCCCGCGCGGGCGTGAAGTCGGCCTGCGCGGTGCCGTCGGGCACCGGGCCGCTCTCCACGTACACGACGCGGGCCACGCGGCCGGCCAGCCGCTCCACCGCGCCCCGCACGGGCAGGCCGCCGTAGCTGTGCGCCACCAGCGTGAGCTCGTCGCGCCCGCCCGCGGCCGCGACCACGTCGGCGATGTGCGAGTCCAGCGTCGCCTCGCCCGCCTCGGCCGCGCGCTCGGCGAGGCCGCCGAGTGTCACCGCCGTCACGTCGTGTCCGGCGCCGCGCAGCGGCTGCGCAACCGCGTCCCACGCCCACGCGCCGAGCCACATGCCCGGAACCAGGATGAAGTTCGTCATACGGCGACGCTACGATCGAATCAGGGCGAATTCCGTCCTGATTTCTCCCGCCCGTGGAGTGGCCCATGTCACAGTCGACCGGCAAGGTGCTCGCGCTGCTGGAGCTGCTCCAGGCACAGCCCGGGCTGACCGGCCCGCAGCTGGCGCAGCGGCTCGGCGTCGACGAGCGCACCGTGCGCCGCTACCTCGCCGGCCTGGCCGACCTGGGGCTGCCGGTGCGGGCCGGGCGGGGGCGCTACGGCGGGTACAGACTGGCGTCCGGCTTCCGGCTGCCGCCGCTGATGCTCGGCGACGACGAGGCGGTCGCGGTGGTGCTCGGCCTGCTCGCCGCGGCCCGCCTCGGCCTGGGCGTCGGCGCCAACGCCCAGGCCGCCCGCGAGTCGGCCCTGGCCAAGATCGAGCGGGTGCTGCCGGCCGCGCTGCGCGAGCGGGTCCGCGCGGTGCGCGAGACGCTCGGCTTCACCCTCCCGGCCCGCGACGCGCCCGACCCGCCCGCCGCCCGGCACCTGCTGACCCTCGGCGAGGCGGCCCGGGATCGCCGGCGGGTGGCCCTGACGTACCGTTCGTGGCGCGGCGAGGACAGCGAGCGCGACTTCGACCCGTACGGGGTGGTCTTCCACGCCGGCCGGTGGTATGCGACGGGCCTGGACCACCGCAGCGGCGAGCTGCGCACGTTGCGGATGGACCGCATCGGCTCGGTGGTGGCCGGCACGGAGCGCTTCGACCCGCCGCCGGGCTCGTTCGACGCGGTCGGGCACGTCGTCGGCGCGCTCGCGGCCGTGCCGTACCGCCACGAGGTCGAGGTGCTGATCCGCGCCACCACCGCGGAGGTCCTCCGCCGCGTCCCCGCGACCGTCGGCACGGTGCGGCCGGCTGACGGCGGCACCCTGCTCGCCTGCCGCGCGGAGCGGCTGGACGGGATGGCCCGGATGCTCGCCGGCCTCGGCTGGGACTTCGTGGTGCTGCGCCCGGACGAGCTGCGCGCGGAGGTCGCCGCGCTGGGCCGCCGCCTCGTCGCCCTGTCCGGCACGGCGGGCGACTGAGCGCCGCCGTCGCCGTCGCCGTCGCCGTGCAGGGCCCCGCTGCCCGGTCGGTCTTCTCAGTGCAGCACGGCGCCGGCCGGCAGGGACGGCAGCGCCCGCGCGCCCTCCAGCGGGGCCGCCTCGCCGAGGGCGGCCGGAACGACCTCCACCGGCTGGTAGGTCGCCACGCGCGCCAGCTCGGCCCGCAGCGCCGGCCACAGCTTCGCCCGGCGCAGGGCGATCGCGCCGCCGATGGCCACCGCCTCCAGGCCCGCCGACAGCGCGAAGTTGGCGACGCCGAGGGCCAGGCTCCCGGTGTACGCCCGCCAGAACGAGACGTCCTCGACGGACTCCAGGGGCCGGCCGAGCCGCCGGCGCAGCGCGTCGCCGCCGGTCAGCGTCTGCAGGCAGCCGGTCTGGCCGCACTCGCACGGCAGGTCGTTGCCCGCGACCAGCTGATGGCCGGCCTCGGTCGTGAGGCACACCCCGCCCAGGCGCAGCGCGGCGCCCACGCCGGTGGACAGGGTGAGGTAGCCGCAGCGCTCGACGCCGCGCAGCGCGCCGGAGGTGGCCTCGCCGAGCAGCCCGCACGTCGCATCGTGGGCCACGCGCACCGGGCGGTCCAGGGCCTCGGCCAGGTCGCGGGCGAGGGGGCGCTCCTCGTACCCGCGCAGGTTCAGCGCCACCCGCACCGTGCCGTCCGGCGTGACCCGGCCGCAGAACGAGACCCCGGCCGGCTCGGGCCCGGGTGGCACGGCGGCGGCGATCGCCGCCAGCTGCCGGTCGTAGTCGGGGTCGGTGCGGAAGCGGGCGGCGGACCCGACGCGCGTCCACGTCCCGCCGATGTCCAGAGCCACGCTCGTCACGCCGCCCATCCTTGTACGGCGATCGCGCTACCGCCCGCGTAGCCACCCGGCCAGCCAGCCGATATCTCAGCACACCCGGGACGACCGCCGCCTGCACGCCGCCCTGGCGGAGGCGGCGTGCAGGAGTCCGGGAATCCGGGCGGCTCGAAGTATCGATTATCGGCGATTCGGGGCGGTTCGGCCAGTCGGGCGGCCCGACTGGTGATCAACGCGGCTTTTTCGCGGTCGGTGCGGCGTGCGGCGGGCGCGTGCCGCACAATCCACCGGGTGGTGAACACGCTGACGATCGACTGTGGCGGCGGCGGCCTCAAGGCGGCCGTGGTCGACGACTCCGACGCGTTGATCGGCGGGCCGATCCGGGTCCCGACGCCGTACCCGTTCCCGCCCAGCCGGTTCGTGAGCGCCCTGCTCGACATCGAGGGGCAGCTGCCGGCCGCGGACCGCGCCACGATCGGCCTGCCCGGCATGATCCGCCACGGGGTGGTGGTCGCGACCCCGCACTACGTCACGAGGGCCGGCCCGCACACCACGGTCGACCCCGAGCTGTACGCGGCGTGGACCGGCTACGACGCGCGTGCCGTTCTCAACCGCGCCTTCGGCCGGCCCGTGCTGGTGCTCAACGACGCCGAGGTCCACGGCGCCGGCCTGGTCGTCGGCACCGGCCTCGAGCTGGTGCTCACGCTGGGTACCGGTCTGGGCAACGCGCTGTTCGACGACGGGGTCCTCGCGCCGCACCTCGAGCTGTCCCACGGGCCGATCCGGCGCAAGCGCACCTACGATACGTACATCGGCGAGATCCAGCGCCGCGAGCTCGGCAACGCCCGCTGGTCGCGCCGCGTGCGGCGGGTGGTCGACGGGCTGCGCCCGGTGTTCCGCTGGGACCGGCTGTACATCGGCGGCGGGAACTCGGCGCTCATCGACGCGCCCACGCTCGAGCGGCTGGGCCCCGACGTGACGATCGTGCCGAACACGGCCGGCGTGCTGGGCGGCTCCCGCGCCTGGAAGCTGATGGGCGCGTGAGCGGTCCGGAGCGGAGCGGCGCCTGGTCTGGGTCGATCAGCGCGAAGCCTCATCGAGCCAGACCGGGCGTTGGGGGCGCTCACCAGGGACGCAGGTGTAGCTCATGCCGCTGCCGGAGCGAAGCGGAGGGTTCGGCGTGAGCGGTCCGGAGCGAAGCGGCACCTGGTCTGGGTCGATCAGCGCGAAGCCTCATCGAGCCAGACCGGGCGTTGGGGCCGCTCACCAGGGACGCAGGTGTAGCTCATGCCGCTGCCGGAGCGAAGCGGAGGGTTCGGCGTGAGCGGTCCGGAGTGGAGCGGCGCCTGGTCTGGGTCGATCAGCGCGAAGCCTCATCGAGCCAGACCGGGTGGAGGGTTCGGCGTGAGCGGGGCTTCAGCGGGCGATCCGGTCTTTGTGCGGTCGCCGACCGAGCTGCGCGATCCGGCCACGGTCGACCTCGACCTGCTGGACACGCCCGAGTTGCTGGCCCGCATCCACGCCGCCGACGCGACCGTGCCGGGCGCGGTGGCCGCCGCGCTGCCGGAGCTGGCCCGGGCGGTCGACCTCGCCGTCGCCGCCCTGCGCCGCGGGGGGCGCGTGCACTACGCCGGGGCCGGCTCGTCGGGCCGCCTGGCGGTGCTGGACGCGGCCGAGATCCCGCCGACCTTCGGTGTGCCCCCGGACCGCTTCGTGGCCCACATCGCCGGCGGCGACGCCGCGCTGCGCGCGGCGCTGGAGTCGGTCGAGGACGACGCCGGGCGCGGCCGCGCCGAACTGGCCGCTGTCATCGCCGCCGGCGACGTGCTCGTCGGGCTGGCCGCGAGCGGGCGCACCCCGTATCTGGCCGGCGCCTTCGCCGCGGCCGCGGCCGCGGGCGCCGCGACCGTGCTGGTGACGTCGAACCCGGCCGCCCCGCTCGCCGCGGGCCGCGATGTGTGCGTGGTGGTGGACACCGGCCCGGAGGTGATCACGGGCTCGACCCGGATGAAGGCCGGTACGGCCCAGAAGATGGTGCTGCACACCTTCTCCACGGGGGTCCTGGTGCGCCTGGGCCACACGTACTCGAACCTCATGGTCGACCTGCGCGCCACCAACGCCAAGCTGCGCGGCCGCACGCTGGCGATCCTGGCCGAGGCGACGGGCGCCGCGCCGGACGACTGCGCCGCCGTCCTGACCGCGGCCGGCGGCGAGTTGAAGACGGCGCTGGTCGCCCTGCTCACCGGCGCCTCGCCGGGGGAGGCCCGCGCCGCCCTCGCGGCCGCTGACGGCCACGCCCGGACCGCGCTGGCCGCTCTGTCGCCACGCACGTAACCCGACGGCGCTCGTCCGCGGCGCTCGTTCCTGACATTGAGTCCTAGCCTCCTAGGATGCCGAAACGCGATGTCGGGGGCGTCACGGTCGTTGCGGTTCTCACGGGGTGGCGTGCTCAGCCGATGACGTCGGCGAGGCCGGCGATCCAGGCCAGGGCCTCCTGCTCGCCGGGGAAGGAGCGGCGCGTCGCGTAGACCGTGGCGGTGCCGCCGATGCTGACCACGAACGTCACCGCCCAGGTCTGCTGGTCCTTGCGCAGCAGGCGGGCCCGGGTGTCCAGGTGGATCGGGGCGATCAGCGTGGCGTGCTCGAGGTTGAGCAGCGATGGCTGGGACGTCGCCATCTCCACCACCGGTACGAGCCTCACCGAACCACCATAAACCGCGCGTCGTCGCCGCCCGTTGTCGTGCTCTTGCGCGCGCGAGTAGGAATCAAACAGGGATGCGTCTGGATATTGCGCGTGGGTGTCGGCGGGGCTACCGTCCCTCTTGCACCGCCAATCCGCCGACCCGGTGCACCCAAGCGGCCGATCCAACGGCCCTGTCCCCGCCCCCGCCGCACCGACCCGCGACAAGAACCACCGACGCGCCCCCAAACCGCCTACCGCGGGCCGCCGGGCGACGGGTCGTGTGCCGGCTCGTCGAAAGTGAGCACCCCATGCTCCGGCATTTCCGAACAGTGCGACCTCGGGCGCGAACCGTCGCCCTCGTCGCCGGCGCCACGCTGGCCGCCGCCGGCGTGGCCGTCGCCGTGGCGACCCCGGCCCTCGCGGCCGCGACCGGCGGCGTCGGGGCGACCCTGCCCTACGTCGAGGTACAAGCCGAGGACTCCGCCACCAACGGCACGATCATCGGGCCCAGCGCCGCCTACAACACGCTGGCCGCCGAGGCGTCCCGCCGCAAGGCGGTGACCCTGCAGGGCACCGGCAAGTACGTCGAGTTCACCACCCCGGTGGCGACGAACTCGATCGTGTTCCGCTACAGCATCCCGGACACCAGCAACGGTTCGGTGTACACGGCGCCGCTGTCGCTGTACATCAACGGCACCCGCAGCACGAACTTCACCCTGACCAACGCCTACAGCTGGTACTACGGCAGCTACCCGTTCACCAACACGCCGGGCAGCAACGCCCACCACTTCTACGACGAGGTGAACCGGCTCTTCCCGACCACCTACCCGGCGGGCACCAAGTTCCGGCTGCAGGTCGACGCCGACTCGACCGCGTCGTCGTACACCATCGACTTCGCCGACTTCGAGAACGTCGGGCCGGCGCTGTCCCAGCCCAGCGGCTCGGTCTCGGTGACCAGCAAGGGTGCCGACCCATCCGGCGCGGCCGACTCGACGGCGGCGTTCAACTCGGCGATCGCCGCCGCGGGCCCCGGTGGCACCGTGTGGATCCCGGAAGGCACGTTCCGGATTCCTGGCAGCAACCCTGGCTGTGGCATGTCGTGCAGTCACATCATCGTGAACAACGTCACCATCAAGGGCGCCGGCATGTGGCGCTCGAAGGTCGTTGGCAATGCCCCTGGCTTCTACGGCGGGTGGGCGCCCAACGGCGGCACCAACGTCCATCTCTCTGACTTCGCCATCTTCGGCAACGTCCAGGAGCGCAACGACGGCGACCAGGTCAATGGCATCGGCGGCGCGCTGAGCAACTCCACCGTGGACCGGTTGTGGATCGAGCACGTCAAGGTCGGCGCGTGGATGGACGGGCCGTTCAACAACCTGGTGTTCAACCAGATGCGGCTGCGCAACTACAACGCAGACGCCGTGAACTTCCACAACGGCGTGACCAACTCGAAGGTCACCAACTCCGACGTGCGCAACGCCGGCGACGACGGGCTGGCGATGTGGGCGGAGCACAACGCCAACGCGAACAACTCGTTCGACCACAACACCGTGCAGTACCCGATCCTGGCCAACGGCATCGCGATCTACGGCGGCCGCGACAACTTCGTGACCGACAACCGGGTCATCGACGCGGGTCTCAGCCAGGGCGGCGGCATCCACGTCGCGCAGCGGTTCGCCTCCACCCCGCTGGGCCGCACCGACGTGCTGCGCAACACGATCATCCGCTCCGGCAGCCTCGACCCCAACTGGAACTTCGGCGTCGGCGCGCTGTGGTTCGACGCCCGTGACGGTGTCATGAACGGCCTGACCAACGTCGACAACATCCTGATCCAGCAGAGCCCGTTCGAGGCCATCCAGTTCGTCTCCGGCTCGAACATCTCCAACGTGAAGATCAACAACGCGACGATCCAGAACACCGGCACCTGGGCGATCCAGGCGCAGGTCGGCGGCTCGGCGACGATCAGCAACTCCAGCGCCACCGGCGTGCAGGCCCCGGCCGCGATCTACAACTGCGGCGTCGGGTTCACCATCACCGACGGCGGCAACAACAGCGGCCTGTCCGGAAGCGCGTGCCAGAACATCTCCAACCCGGCGTTCCCGCCGTACCTGCCGGACAACGGCTCGAGCGTCAACGTCAGCCCGAACGCCGTCGGCTTCGGCAGCGTCGTCACCGGCTCGACCAGCGCGGCTCAGGCCGTGACGGTCACCAACTCCGGCACCGGCGCGGCCCCGGTCGGCACGATCGCGGTCAGCGGCGACTTCGCGCAGACCAACACCTGCGGCAGCAGCATCGCCGCGGGCGCGTCCTGCACCGTCAGCGTCACCTTCCGGCCGACCGTGGCGGGCTCCAGCACCGGCAACCTGACGGTCACCGCCTCCGGCGTCACCAACACCGTGCCGCTGTCGGGCACCGGCGTGGCCGCCGGCCCGATCGTGAGCGCCAACCCGGGCAGCCTGAGCTTCGGCGGTACCGTCGTCGGCAGTTCCGCGGCGACGCAGACCGTGACGCTGTCGAACAGCGGCACCGCCGCGGCGGCCGTCTCCGGCATCGCGACGTCGGGCGACTTCAGCCAGACGAACACCTGCGGCAGCAGCATCGCGGTCGGCGGGTCGTGCACGGTGACGGTGAAGTTCACGCCGACGGCGTCCGGCGCGCGCACCGGCTCGCTGACGGTGACCAGCAACGCCAACAACAGCCCGACCGTCGTCGGCCTTTCCGGCAGCGGCACCGGTACCGACACCAACATCGCGCTCAACCGGCCGGTCACCGCCAGCAGCCAGGTCAACGGCACGCAGGCCGCGGCGACCGCCACGGACGGCAGCGCCGCCACCTACTGGGAGAGCGTCAACAACGCGTTCCCGCAGTGGATCCAGGTCGACCTGGGCGCGGCGACGAGCATCGGCAAGGTCACGCTGAAGCTTCCGGCGGACGCGGCGTGGGCCACGCGCACGCAGACGCTGTCGATCCTGGGCAGCACCGACGGCAGCAACTTCAGCACGCTGTCGGCGTCGGCGGGTCGCACGTTCAACCCGGCGACCGGTAACGCCGTGGCGATCACGGTGCCGGCGACGAGCGTGCGCTACGTGCGCGTCAACGTCACCGCCAACACCGGCTGGCCGGCGGCTCAGCTCGCCGAGTTCGAGGTGTACCCCAGCGGCGGCGGCACGGTCGACGCCCCGGCGCTCTCCGCGAGCCCGTCCTCGCTCACCTTCGCCTCGCAGGCGCTGAACACCACCAGCGCGTCGCAGGCGGTGACGATCACCAACACGGGTACCGCGGCAGCCTCGGTCTCGGGGGTCACCACCTCGGGCGAGTTCAGCCAGACCAACAACTGCGGCTCCGTCGCGGTCGGCGCGTCCTGCGTCGTCAACGTGAGCTTCCGGCCCACGGCGTCGGGCTCCCGCACCGGCACGCTGACCGTCACCAGCAACGCCAGCAACAGCCCGACCACGGTCGCGCTGTCCGGCACCGGGGCGGGCGCGACGTCGACCAACCTGGCCGCCGGCAAGCCCACCAGCGAGTCGAGCCACAACCTGGGGTTTGTCTCCGGCAACGTGACCGACGCCGACCAGAACACCTACTGGGAGAGCGCCAACAACGCCTTCCCGCAGTGGGTTCAGGTCGACCTCGGCTCCGCGCAGAGCGCCTCCCGGATCGTGCTGCAGCTCCCCGCGAGCTGGGGCGCGCGCACCCAGCGCATCCAGGTCCAGGGCAGCACCAACGGATCCGCGTTCACCGAGATCAAGGCGGCGGCGGACTACTCGTTCGCGCCGGGCGCCGGCAACACCGTCACCATCACGTTCGGTGCGACGAGCCAGCGGTACTTCCGGCTGACCTTCTTGTCGAACACCGGCTGGCCGGCCGGGCAGCTGTCGACGTTGCAGGTCTGGAACATCTAGCGGGGTGACCGCTGCCCGTGCCCGGTTCGCCGGGCACGGGCAGCGGTTCGGTAAGGCCTTGACATAACTAGTGACGGGCATGCAGGATTACGCGCCGTGACGGCGCAGCAGACGCATCCTCGCGACCTGTGGCGCCGCGATCTGGGCGGGACGGCCAGGCGGGTCGCGCAGACGCTGCGCCTGTATGGGCCGCGCACCCGGGCCGAGCTCGTCACCCTCAGCGGCCTGTCGCGCCCGACCGTCTCGGCCGTGCTCGCCGATCTCGGCGGCGCCGGGCTCGTCAGCGAGAAGGTCGGCGCGGCCGCCCGGCCCGTCGGCGGGCGCCCCGCTTCCGTGGTGCGGCTGACCCGCCGCGCCGGCATCGCCGTCGGCGCCGACATCGGCCGCCGGCATGTGCGCGTCGCCGTCGCCGATCTGGGTCACGCCGTCCTCGCCGAGCGCGCGGCCCGCACCGACTTCGACATCGACGACCGGCCGCTGGACGCCCTCAAGCTCGCCGTCTCGCTCGTCGACGACGCGCTGGGCGACATCGGCGCCGCCCGCGACGAGGTCGTCTGCGTCGGACTGGGCGTGCCGGCCCCGATCACCCGCGACTGGCGCATCGGCTCGCCGCCGATGCTGCCGGGCTGGGCCGACCTGCGCCCCGCCGACGAGCTCGGCACCCGGCTGGGCCTGCCGGTGCGGGTCGACAACGACGCCAACCTCGCCGCCCTCGGCGAGGCCGTCTGGGGTGCCGGCCGCGGCTGCACCGATCTCGTCTACGTCAAGCTCGCCACCGGTATCGGCGCCGGGATCGTCCTGGACGGCCGGCTCTTCCGCGGCGCCGCCGGCACCGCCGGCGAGCTCGGCCACGTCACGCTCGACGCCCGTGGCGCGGTGTGCCGGTGCGGCAACCGCGGCTGTGTCGAGCTCGCGGTCGGTGGCCGGGCGCTGCTCGCCCACGCCCGGCAGAGCCACCCGGAGCTGCACGATCTCGGCGGCCTGATCGAGTACGCGCACGCCGGTGACCCTGGCTGCCGGCGGCTCATCATGGACGCGGGCACGCAGCTGGGGTATGCGCTGGGTAACCTCGTCAACCTCATCAACCCGCAGCGGGTGCTGCTCGGCGACGAGCTCGGCGCCGCGACGGAGCTGTTGCGTGAGCCGTTGCAGCGCGGCCTGGCCGAGACGGCGCTCGCGGCCGCCGCCGAGGCCGTCGAGGTTGTGCGGAGCGCGCTGTCGTTGCGCGCCGCCGCGCTCGGCGCCGTCGCACTGGCCCTCGGTATCGACACGGTGCCGTTCGCCGCCGCCGATCAGCTCTAGCGCCTGCCTCATGACTGAGGCGGGGCTGCGGCGGGCCCAGATTCCGCCTGGCGGCGTCCCGCGCAAGCCCGGTCACAACACCGGTAGCCTGGCTCCCGCGGGCCACCACCAGACGAAATCTGGACTCCGCCTCGCTCCCCCCCAGTCATGAAACAGGCGCTAGCCCGATCCGGGGCCGACCCGGCGACCCGGCCGGAATGGCTCATCGTTCAGGACGGTTGCGTGTCATCCCTATCGGTACACGATTCGGCGGGGGTGTTGCCTTGCACGTTGATCTATATACTGAAGTCCTTGGGGGTCGAATCCGTCATGCCCGCGGAGGACGTGTGCTGTACTTTTTTCTCAGCTACGCCCGCGGGCCGGATGATCTGTTCGTCAGGCGCTTCTACAATGATCTGTGCAGCGAGGTCCGTGTCCACGCCGGGCTCGACCGGGACGCCGAGGTCGGTTTCCTGGACAATCACAACATCGAGCCGGGTCAGAACTGGCCGCAGGCGCTCGTCAATGCGATCTCCGAGTGCTCCTGTTTCCTCGCGCTGTATTCGCCGGCGTACTTCCTCAGCCAGCCGTGCGGCAAGGAATGGACGATGTTCGAAATGCGCTCGCGTGTTGCGCCGCGCGACGACGGTGTGCCGGTCAACGGGCTGATCCCGGTGGTGTGGCTGCCGCCGCGGGAGCTGCCCGACGTGGCCAAGACGGTCCACTACGACCTGGATGTGCAGGAGGAGGACTACCGGCGGCGCGGGCTGCGGCAGCTGCTGCGGCTGCAGCGCATGCACGACGCCTACATCGACTTCCTGTCCACCGTCGCCGAGCGTATCGTCGCCGCGGCGAGCACGCCGCCGCCGCGCGGGTCCACCCAGCTGGACTTCGAGCGGCTGGAGAGCGCGTTCCATCCAGCCAAGACCGGCCCGGACGCCGGTGGCGAGCTGCCGCCCCACTTCGGCACGGGCCAGACGATCCACTTCGTCATCGCCGCGCCGTCCGGCGCCGACGCCGCGGCCATCGAGCGTGACGCCGGCTTCTACGGAGAGGACCCGCTGGACTGGGCGCCGTTCCGGCCGGTGCAGGCGCGGCCGCTGCGGGAGTACGCGCAGAAGGTCGCCTCCGAGCTCGGCTTCGAGTCGCTGTTCACCGGCCTGGACCGCCTCGGCGACCGGGTCAAGGTGGCGCAGCAGCACAACCACGTCGTGGTGCTGCTCGTCGACCCGTGGAGCGCCGATGTGCCGGCCCACCGGGAGCTGCTGCTGGAGTACGACCATCATCGCGAGCACGTCTCGGCGATGCTCGTGGTGATGAGCGCCGGCGACGTGCAGACCCAGGAGCACAGCGGCCGGCTGGCCGGGCTGATGCACGACACGCTCGGCAACAGCGAGCGCCGCCTCGACGAGGTGATGCTGCGCCGCAGCGTGCTGACCGGCCCGTCGTTCGAGGCCGACCTCGCCGTCGTGCTCGCCGAGGCGCGCAACCGCCTGGTCGCCGACGGCCGCGTCTTCCGCCGCCCGCCCCCGGGCCACTACGCCCCGCGCCCCATTCTCGAAGGACCGTAGGAGGCACGATGACCGCGACAGACGAGGCCCGGGCGTCCGGCCAGATCGTGACCTTCTACTCGTACAAGGGTGGCTCCGGCCGCACCATGACGCTGGCCAACGTCGCCTGGATCCTGGCCAGCAACGGCCACCGCGTGCTCGCCGTCGACTGGGACCTGGAGTCGCCGGGCCTGCACCGCTATTTCCACCCGTTCCTGCTGGACAAGGAGCTGCGCAACTCCCCGGGCGTGATCGAGATGCTCACCGAGTTCGTGACCGCCGCGCTGCAGCCCGACCGCGACGACGACCTCGAGTGGATCGACGAGCAGGCCCAGGTGCTCGACCACGCCGTGTCGCTGGAGTGGGCGTTCCCCGGCGGGGGCGGCATCGACCTGCTGCCCTCGGGCCGGCAGAACCGCTCGTACGCGCCCGCGGTGAGCACGTTCGACTGGCCGAAGTTCTACGACCGGCTGCCGGGCGCCGCGTTCATCGACGCGCTGGCCCGCAACATGCGCGAGCACTACGACTACGTGCTCATCGACAGCCGCACCGGCCTGTCCGACGCCGCCGGGGTGTGCACCGTGCTGCTGCCCGACACGGTCGTCAACTGCTTCACGCTGAGCATCCAGAGCGTCGACGGCGCCGTCGCGGTCAGCGAGTCGATCCGCCAGCAGCGCCGCGGCCGGCCGATCCGGTTCCTGCCGGTGCTGATGCGGGTCGAGGACGCCGAGCAGGTCAAGCTCGACATCGGCCGCGACCACGCCCGGCAGCGGTTCCGGCCGTTCCTGGAGCACCGCAGCCCGGACGAGGCCAACCGGTACTGGGGCGACGTCGAGGTGCCTTACAAGCCGTACTTCGCCTACGAGGAGATCCTCGCGACCTTCGCCGAGCGGCCCCGGCTGGAGACCTCGCTGCTGGCCGCGTTCGAGCGGCTCGCCGGGGTGCTCACCGACGGCGCGGTGCGCGAGATGCCGGCCATCGACGAGGCCATGCGCCGCCACTGGCTGTTCGAGTTCGAGCGGCCCCGCCCCAGCAGCGCCTCCGACGTGCTGATCAGCTACGCCGCCGTGGACCGCATGTGGGCGGAGTGGATCCAGCAGCGGTTCGTCGACGCCGGGATGCGTGTCGCGCTGCACGACATCGACTCCGTCACCGGCCAGCACTTCACGACCGAGCTGGAGCGGCGCCTGGCGACCGTCGGCCGGACGCTGGTGCTGCTGTCCAAGGACTACGTCTCCTCGCCGCAGGCGCCCCAGTTGTGGCAGCTGCTGGACAGCCGCGCCGCGGCCGGGGCGCCCGGGGTCGTGCCGATCCGGCTGGACAGCACCCGCCTCGCGCCGCCGTTCACCGAGCGGCTGCCGGTCGACCTGGCCAACCTGCCCAAGGAGCGGGCCCACGAGTCGGTGCTCACCGCGGTCGGTGCCGCCCTGCACACGGTCGGGCGCCTGGCCGACGCCGAGGACACCGGCGGGCCGCGCTTCCCCGGCGCGCTGCCGCCGATCTGGAACCTCCCGCAGCGCAACCCGGCCTTCACCGGCCGCCGCGACACCCTGGAGAAGCTGCGCGACCGGCTGTCGGCGAGCGTCACCGTGGTCGTGCCGCAGGCGCTCTACGGCCTCGGCGGCGTCGGCAAGACGCAGGTGGCGATCGAGTACGCGTACCGTTTCGCCGCCGACTACGACCTGGTCTGGTGGATCTCCGCCGAGCAGGTCTCGCAGGTCCGCTCCGCGCTCGGCGAGCTGGCCAAGGAGCTGAAGCTGCAGGAGGCCGACACCCTCGGCGAGAGCGTGCGGATGGTCCGCGACGCGCTGCGCCAGGGCCGGCCGTTCAAGCGCTGGCTGCTCATCTTCGACAACGTCGGCGACCCGGAGACGATCCGCGAGTTCATCCCGCAGGGCAGCGGTCACGTGCTGCTCACCTCCCGCAACCAGGAGTGGACGCAGGACGCCCACGTCGTGGAGATCACCACGTTCACCCGGGCGGAGAGCATCACGTTCCTCACCCGGCGGGTGTCGGGCCTGGCCACCGCCGACGCCGAGGCGGTCGCGAACCGGCTCGGCGACCTGCCGCTGGCGATCGAGCAGGCCGCGGCCTGGCTGTCGGAGACCGGCATGCCGGTGAGCCGCTACCTCGAGCTGCTGGACACCCAGCCGCTGCGCATCCTCGCCGAGAACCCGCCGGTCGGCTACGAGCAGACCACCGCGGCGACCTGGCAGCTGTCGCTGGAGCAGCTGCGCAAGCAGTCCCCGGCCGCGGCCAAGCTGCTGGAGATCTGCGCGTTCTTCGCTCCCGAGGCGATCCCGACCCGGCTGCTGTACACGCCGCGCTTCACCCAGCCGCTGCTGCCGTACGACCCGGCGCTGCACGACCCGATCCGGCAGGGCCGGCTGATCCGTCAGATCGGCCGGTACGCCCTCGCCTCGGTGGACTCCGGCCAGACCATCATGCAGATCCACCGGCTCGTCCAGGCCGTGATCCAGGGCAGCCTCTCGGCGCAGGAGCGGGAGGAGAACCGCCGCCACGTCCACCAGGTGCTGGCCACCGCCGAGCGCGCCGATCCGGACGAGGTGCCCAGCTGGCCCGCGTACGCCCGGCTCCTGCCGCATGTGCGCGGCTCCCAGGCGAACTCCTCGTCCGACCCGTCGGTGCGGCTGTTCGTCGTCGACGTGGTGCGGTACCTGTGGTCGCGCGGCGACTTCAACAGCAGCCAGGAGCTCGCCGAGGAGACCGTCGCGATCTGGCGCGACGACCCGCGCATCGGCGAGGACCAGGTCACCCTCCTGCTCGACTTCCACCTGGGCAACGCGCTGCGTTCGCAGGCCGAGTTCGACCGGGCGCTGGAGATCGACAGCCGGGCACTGGAGCTGCTCAAGGAGAAGGTCGAGGAGGAGGACGACCCCTACATCGTCATGACCGCCGGCGGCGTCGCCGCGGACCTGCGGGCGCTCGGGCGCTACGAGGAGGCCCGGGCGCTGGCCGAGGAGACCTACGCCCGGGCGCAGCGCACGTTCGGCGACGAGCACGACCGCACCCTGCTCGCCGCCAACAACGTGGCGGTGTCGCTGCGGCTGGTCGGCGACTTCAAGGGTGCGGCCGCCTACGACGAGGACACGCTGGCCCGCCGGCGGCGCATCTTCGGCGAGCGCAACCTCAACACCCTCCTCGCCGCGAACAACTACGCCCACGACCTGCGGGCCGTCGGCCGGTACGAGGACTCGCGGGAGCTGCTCGAGTCGACGCTGCAGCTGTACCGCAACCTGCTCGGCGACTCGGCCCCGGCGACCCTGCGCGCGGCCAAGAACATGGCCGTGACCCTGCGCAAGCTCGGCGACATCCGCGCGGCCCGGCAGCTGACGAACGACACCCTGCAGCGGTACCGGGACATCCACGGCGAGGAGCACCCCGACACGCTGTCGTGCCTCATGAACGCGGCGTTCGAGGAGTCGGCGCTGGGCAACGGCGACTCGGCCGAGCGCGTCGCCCGGCAGGTGCTGTCCGGCTACGAGAGCCTGTACGACGAGAAGCACCCGTTCCGGCTCGCCGCGCTGAACAATCTGGCGATCTTCGCGCGGCTCAACCAGCGTCTCGAGGACGCCCGGGCGTTCTCCAGCCAGGCGTGCGACCGGTTCGAGCAGGCGGTCGGCCCCGAGCACCCGTACACCCTGTCGAGCCGGATCAACCTCGCCAACGTGCTGTTCGACGACGGCGACGTGCACGGCGCCCGCGAGATCGAGGAGCCCGTCCGGCTGGCGTTCGAGAACGTTCTCGGCGGGGACAACCCCGACACGCTCGCCGCGGCGGCCAACCTCGTGGCGAGCCGCCGCCGGACCGGCGACGGCGCGAGCGCGGAGGAACTGTACAAGGTCACGCTCGAGCGCAGCCGGCGCACGCTCGGCGAGAACCATCCCAACACCGTGGCGATCAAGGAGGGCCGCCGCCTCAACTGCGACATCTCCCCGCCGCCGACGTAACCCTGCGCCGCACGGCGAAGGGCCGGGACGATGGTCGGGTAGTGACCACCGCCCCGGCCCTTCGCCGCTGCCTGCCGTGGCGAGTGGCGCAACGACCGACGCCCGGCGGATTTCCGCGGATTCGCGGTGCCCGCCGGGCGGTGTCTGTTGGTCCGGTGCGGCCGCCCCCGGGTGGGGCTGGCGCCGGTTTCGGCCGGCGTCACCCCTTCCTCGGGTGCCGCTCGGCGGCCAAAGCGTTAGAGAGAGGACCCGAAGGCCGAGTAGGTGAGCAGTTCGCGGTGGTCCCGGTCGAACAGCCGTTGCATCACGCTGTCGAGCGTCGTCGTGGTCTCCGCCTTCAGCACGACGGTCTGCAGCCGCTGGTGTGCGAGTCGGACTAATTCTTCGCGTTCACCGGCGCCCGCGGCGTCGCGCGCCCCTGTTTCGTACATGCTTCCACCTTGGATGAGAGTGCTTGGGTGTTGAAAGGTGATCCCCCCGGCAGGCGAACCCGGGGATGGTCTCTGCATTGCCGTTTCCAATGCTGCCCTGTCAACGTGTCGGCGGCGTTACCCGTTCTGGATGACGGCGTCGTCGATCACGCTGGCACTCTGCCAGGTGACGGCGTGGCAATACCACGGCAGAAGTATGGCACACTCCGGCGACCGATCTAGGCGCCTCCGGGCGGAGACACCAGGCCCGCGACGAGTTCGCTGGCCGCGTGCCGGGAATTCGCAGATTGCAATTTGAGCACGGCGGCGCGGGCGACGTCGGGGCGGCGCTCCAGCAGTTCGGCGAGGGGGTCCGGCCGGCGCTCACGGTGCCCGATCCACGCCCGCGCGATCGCCAGGCCGAGCCACGCGTCCACGTCGGCGCCGTCGCGGTCCAGCCGGGCCACGCAGGCCCGGTCGGCGCCGTCCGGGTCGTGGCGCAGCAGCATCGCGCCCGCGTCGTCGGGGCCGGGAGCAGCCGCTTCGACCGGGTCGGTCCGTCCGTCCAGCCACGGGCGCAGCACGCCGAGGATCCCCGTGGCGTCGACCGGGCGGACGGGTGCGGCGTGCGGCACCGTTCCCGCCGGGCCGAGCCGGTCCGTCCGCTGCCCGGCGCGGACCGCGTCGAGCAGCAGGCCGGGCTCGGCGTCGTCCGGTTGCCAGTTCAGCAGTCGCCAGCGCACCGTTTGCGCGAGTACGAATAGGCGGGCGTGAAATGCGATGGGCTCGTAGACCTCCTCGGCGGCCCACCCGTCCAGGGTCCCCGCGAGGACCGTCACGAATTGCTCGCCGGCCGGTGTCAATTCGCCACTGTTGATCAACGAGTGGGCGGCGAGGCGGTTCATCTCGCCCCAATAGACGAACTGCGCCTCGGCGCGGGCGGTGTCGCCGTCGGCGGACCGGCGCCGGCAGCGCCAATAGTCGGTCACCCCGGCGTGCGCGTAGACGCCCTGCAGCAGCGCCCCGGCCGGGCGGGGATCGAGCCGCCAGGGCGCGTACAGCACGGCGTGACCCCCGCCGGAGTGCAGGTCCATCAGGTCGAGCAGGCCGCCCAGCTTGGCGTGCAGGTGCTCGTGGATCATCAGCAGGGCCACGTCGGCCGCGGTGTCCGGCACCGACATCGCGATCGAGCCGTAGGCGTGCCGGGACGCCGAGCTCACCATCATGCCGCCGTGGCTCACCGGGACGACCGAGCCCAGCCCGGCCCGCATCGCCGCCGCGTGTGCCGGGTGGTCCCGCTCGATGAGCAGCCAGGCGTCCTGCAGCAGCTTCGCGAGGTGGTCGGCCTCCGCCTCGCCGAGGTAGGGCAGGGGGCGGTAGCCGTAGCAGTCGCGGTACGGGTCCTGGTCCTCGATCGCCAGGGCGTGCCCGCCGGCCAGGGCCACGACGCGCCGCGGCCGCCAGCCGGGGCCGTCGATGCGGACCACGGCGCCGTGCGCCCCCTCGAAGCGGGCGCCCCCCGCGTCGCCGGCCGCGCGCGCCGGGCCGTCGCCGAGCCCGACCGCCTCACCCAGCCCGGGCACCGCGACCACGCCGAAACGGGTGGGCACCTCGACGTCGAAGGCGACGCCGGCGGCCAGCGCCGCGGCCGTCGCGATCGCGGCGAGGTGGCCCACCGTCGCCGCGAGGTCGGCGGGGGCACGGCCGTCGGCCAGGTCGGCCAGGCCGTTGAGGCACGCCATCGCCCAGGAGTCCACGTGCGGATGGGCCAGTACCGCGTCCACCGCCGCCGGGTCGGCCTCCTCGGCCCGCGCCAGCACCTCCATCGCCGCGGCGACCACTGCCGCGTGTTCCGTGCCGCGCGCGTCGCGGCCGACCATCGCCACGAGCGTCTTGCGCTTGGCGAGCTGCCCCTCGTTGAGGACCGCGATCGCACCGGCGTCGCCGTAGCCGGAGGCGACGGCGACAAACTGCACCGGACTCAACACACTCATGCCGTCACCAACGCCCAGTCTGGCTCGATAAGGCTTCGCGCTGATCGATCCAGACCAGGCGCCGCTTCGCTCCGACAGCGGCATGAGTTGAACCTGCACCCATGATGAGCGGCCCCTCCGCCCAGTCTGGCTCGATGAGGCTTCGCGCTGATCGACCCAGACCAGGCGCCGCTGCGCTCCGGACCGCTCATGCGGCCGCGCCGATCTTCAGGTCGGCGCGGACCCGGCCGGTGATGTGGGTGATCAGGGTGCGCAGGTCGTCGCTGTACACCGACGGGTTGTCGAACCCGGCGGCCGGGCCGGCCTCGGCGGATCGGGCCGGTTCGGCGTATCGGTGCGCCCGCAGGCCGCCGCCGCAGACCGCCGCCACCGGGCACGGCTCGCACGCCGACGGCAGCCTCGCGGGCGCGATCCGCGCCAGGTGCTCCAGCACGTCGCCGAAGCTGTGGGTGGCCACGTGCAGGCCGGTCGCCGGGCCACCCACGAAGGTGGTCTTCAGCGCGTCGGACTGCTCATACGAGCCGTCGGTCTCGATCGTGACGATGCCGAGCGCCTCGCCGCCGATCGCCTCGGTCTCGCTGGGCAGCCCGAACAGGCGCGCGATGATCGACTCGAACAGCCGGATCCGGGTCGGGGCGGGACGCTGGTCGTACCACGCGTCGAACACGGCCACGAGCCACTCCGCGTAGCGCAGCGGCCGGTCGCGCTGCGGCGGGGGATTGGTCCAGTTGCCGTGCGGCAGCAGCAGGTCGAGCTTCGGCGGCCGGAACTCCAGCAGCGCGCGGTACACCTCGGCCGGGTCGTTGCGCACGTCGATCGTGCACAGCAGGCCGTTGTAGACGGCGGCGTGCTCGGGCAGCATGAGCTTCGCGATGCCGGCCGCGATCCGGTCGTAGGAGCCGCGGCCGTTGGCGTAGCGGCGGTGCCGGTCGGTCGCCTCCTGGCCACCGTCGACGCTCACCCCCACCCGCACCCCGTAGCGGTGGAACAGCTCGAGGAACTCCTCGTCGATCAGGATGCCGTTGGTCTGCATCAGGAACTGCACGCCGGGCAGCGCGTCGCGCAGCGTGCCGAGCGTCGCGGCGACGGCCTCGTGCCCGGCCAGCAGCGGCTCACCGCCGTGCAGCACCACCTCGAGGCCGTCGACGCCCTGCTGGGCGGTGTGTTCGCGGATGCGCCGGGCGACGTGCCCGACGGTCTCGGGACTCATCACCGTCGGCTGCCGCCGCCAGCTCTGGTCGATGCTCTCGTAGACGTAGCAGTAGTCGCAGCTCAGATTGCAGCGACTCTCGATCTTCAAGATCAGTTGGCGCATCGGCGTGCCCACGGGGAGTCATCTTTCGCAGACTTCGGGGGCTTGTCCAGAGATTGCCCGGACATCCCCTCGTTGGGTAGTTGGCGACACCCGGCGAATCCGCGGGTGACCCTCGCCAATATTAGGTATGCGGTTGGATTGAGCGCCGTCGGGCTCGTATATTTACGGCTTTGTAACGTTTGTTGTCGCGCGCACGGGGAGGGCGCCGGTGCACGAGCTCGTCATGGCCGGCGGGCGGAGGCTGCAGTACGAGGTCTCGGGCAAGCCCGACGGGCGGCCGGTCGTGCTCCACCACGGCATGCCGGGCAGCGCCAGCGGTCCCAAACCCCGCAACAGCGTCCTGTATCGCGCCGGCATCCGGCTGATCTGCTACTCCCGGCCCGGCTACGGCGACTCGACCCGCCGCGAGCGGCGCACCGTGGCCGACGCCGCCGACGACGTGCTGGCGCTGGCGGGCGCGCTGAGCCTGGACCGCTTCGCCGTGCTCGGCCGCTCCGGCGGCGGACCGCACGCGCTCGCCTGCGCGGCGCTGCTGCCGGAGCGGGTCACCCGGGCCGCCGCCCTGGTCGGCTTCGCGCCCCGCGACGCGATCGGCCTCGACTGGTATCGCGATATGGCCGCGTCCAACCAGCGCTCCTACGCCGCCGCCGAGGACGAGGGCGAGCTGCTGGAGGCGCAGCTACGGCACGAGTCGGACCGGGTGAACGCCGACCCGCGGCACCTGCTCACCCGGCTGCTGCGGGAGATGCCGGGCGCCGACCGGCGCATCGTCGCCGATCCGGGCATTGAGAGCCAGCTGCTGCAGACCTACGCCGTGGCCGTGCGCGCCGGCGCCGGCGGCTGGATCGACGACATCCTGGCACTGAGCTCCGGCTGGGGCTTCGAGCTGGGCGACATCCGGGTCCCGGTCCGGCTCTGGCACGGCGCCGAGGACCAGTTCGCGCCGGCCAGCCACACCCGCTGGCTCGCCGAGCACATCGCCGGGGCCAAGGCCGAGATCGAGCACGGCAAGGCGCACTTCGACGCGCTGACCGTGATGCTCGACCTGATGTGCTGGCTCGCCGCCACCGGCTCGGCCCCGCGCGCCGCCGCATAGGCGCGGTGCGGCCGGCCGGGGCGCTCACCGCGGCGGCCGGCCGCGGCCGGGGCCGGTGAGCTCCCGGGCGAGGAACCCCTGGAACGCGTCCAGGAAGCGCCCCAGGAACCGCGCGGTGCCGTCGTCGGTGACCTCGCCGGCGTCGGTGATCAGGCCGGGTTCGAACCGGATGTACGCCTCCGGGGCGGTCATCTGCGGGGAGTTGCAGTAGTTGAGCACGCCGTGCAGGTGCTGCTGCGCGATCGCGGTCCCGATCTTGCCGGGCGACGCGCCGATAATCGCGGTTGGCTTGTGCGTGAACGAGTTGTCTCCCCACGGGCGGCTCGCCCAGTCGATGGCGTTCTTCAGCGCGCCGGGGATGGACCGGTTGTACTCCGGGGTCACGAACAGCACCGCGTCGACGGAGGCGATGGCGTCCTTGAGCGCCCGGCCTTCCGGCGGATAGCCGGCGTCGTAGTCGTAGCTGTACAGCGGGAGGTCCCTGATCGGGATCTCCACGAACTCCAGCTCCGGCGGGGCCATCCGTACCAGCGCCTTGGACAGCACGCGGTTGATCGAAGCGGTCGCGAGGCTACCGACGATGTAGCCCACCTTGTACCTGGTCATGCCGGCTCACCTGCCCGTTCGCGGGGAGGTCACGCGCGATCCTCCAAACGCGCTGCCGCTCAGTACGGGTCGATCGTCTGCGGCGCCGCGCCCGGCCGGCCGTCGGCCAGCGCCGCCGCGTTCGCGGCCGCGGCCTGGGCGTGCGGGTGACCCGCGGGCAGCGCCGCGGCCAGGGCGGCGGCGGCCGTCGCGGCCGAGTCGCGGGCCGCGGCCCGGTCGGCCCGGTCACCCGTCGCCGCGGCCACCACCGCCAGGTTGGCCTGCGCGATCAGCGCCAGCGGGTGCGCCCGGCCGAGCCCCGACCGGTACAGCTCCAGCACCTGCTCCAGCTCCGTGCGCGCCCGCTCGGCCCGGTCGGTCGCCAGCAGGCTCAGCCCCCAGCTGTGCCGGCACGCGAGGGCGTCCGGGCCGGCCTGCCCGACGAAGCCGGCCATCCGCAGCCAGGCGTCGCCCAGCAGCGCCGCCGCCTCCTCCGGCCGGCCCGCCGCGTGCAGCGAAACCGCCAGGTTGGCCCGGGCGGCCACGGTCGCCGGCGTGCCCGGGCCGAGGGTCTCCTCGCAGGCCTCCGCGACCGCGCGCAGCAGGTTGACCGACGCCGCGTACTCGCGCGCGTCGCGCAGGTCGCGGCCCAGGCCCG
Organism: Dactylosporangium sp. NPDC000555; assembly: GCF_040300025.1. Classification (NCBI taxonomy): domain Bacteria; kingdom Bacillati; phylum Actinomycetota; class Actinomycetes; order Micromonosporales; family Micromonosporaceae; genus Dactylosporangium; species Dactylosporangium sp. NPDC000555. Next base: position 104,458 of record NZ_JBEPDB010000019.1, read on the forward strand.
CGGCCGAGCGCAGCACCGCCGGGTGGCGGTCCGGGCCCGGGAACGGCCGGCGCCGGGCGACCCGCTCATCGCAGCGGCGGGCCGCCCGGTATCTCCCGGCCGCCCGGTACGCCGTGGCGAGGCCGGTGAGCGCGTCGAGGGTGCGGGCGTGGTCCCGCCCGACGGCCCGCGACCACGAGCGGTACGCCCGCAGCGCGAGCTGCATCGCCTCCGTGTAGCGGCCCAGCCCCCGCAGGTCGGCGACGAGCCGGTCGTGGGTCACCAGCGTGTTGGGGTGCTCCGGGCCGAGCAGCCCGGCCTGCGCCTCGGCCACCTCCTCGTCGGTGCGCATCGCCTCGGCGAAGCGGCCCTGCTCGCGCAGCACGGTGGCGCGCAGGCCGCGCAGATGCAGTAGCTGCCAGTCGGCGACGCCGGGGTCGCCGGGCCGGTCCTGGGACCACTCGGCCTCGGTGCGCCCGGCCAGCTCCGCCGCCCGTGCCAGGGCGCCCTCGTGCAGCAGCCGGCGGATCCGGTCGAGGACCAGCTCGCGCACCGCCTCCTCGCGGCACGCGGCCGCCCGGGACACCGCCAGGTGCGGCCAGATCAGGTCCAGCTGCGGCCAGTCCTGGCGCTCGTCGACGTCGCGGCCCTTGGCCAGGCCGGCCAGCACCAGGTGGGCCTGGTGGCGCACCTCCGGCTGCTCCGGGGCCGGGGTGCGCTCACGCACGACGCGTTGCAGCAGCGGGTGCATGTGAATCCGCTCGACGCCCAGGTCGGGCTCCAGCAGCCCCAGCCGGCTGATCTGCTGCACCAGCGAGGCCAGGGTGAGCCGGTCGGCGACGAGCTTCTCGTACGGTTTGAGCACCTCGGCCATGGCGTCGCTGTACACGACGTGGGTCGCGGTGTCGCTGTGCAGCACCGAGAACAGCTGCAGCAGCCGGTAGGCGACCGGGGACTCGTTTCGCAGCCGGGTCAGGGAGTGCTCCCACACCGCCTCCACGGCGGGCATGCCGAGCCCGCCGTCCTCGATCCGGCGCAGGTACTGCGCCGCGGACTCGCCGGAGGCGCGCAGCCGCTCGGCCGCGGCGGTCAGCGCCAGCGGCAGGTCGCCCAGCGCCCGCGCGATCCCGGCCGCCTCGGCGGGGTCCAGGCCCGGCACGTGCCGGTCGAGATACAGCACGCTGTCGTTCGGGTCGAACGCCCCGACCTCCATGCGGGCGAACCGGCCGTCCCACGAGCGGTTCCGCGAGGTGATCACCACGTGCCCGGCGCCCTGCGGCAGCAGCGTGCGGACCTGCCGGTAGCTCTCCGCGCCGTCGAAGACGACCAGCCAGCGGCGGTGCGGCGCGCCCCGGCGCAGCGCCGAGAGCGCCGCGGCGGCCGCCCCCGCGTCGCCGGCCGGTGCGACCCCGAGCGCCCGCGCCAGGTCGGCGACGCCGGCCTCGGCCCGGTCGCAGTCGACCCACCACACCAGGTCGTAGGCGCCACCGTAGCGGTGCAGGTATTCGACCACGAGCGCGGTCTTGCCGACGCCGCCGATGCCGTGCAGGACCACCGGGGCGACGTGGTGCGGGCCCGCCTGCCCGGCCCGCAGCAGCCGGCGGCGCAGCGCCCGCAGCTGCGCCTCGCGGCCGGTGAACCCGGCCGTGCGGTCCGGGACCCGGCGCACCACCGGCGGCGCGCCCGGGTAGCGCAGCCCGGCCGGCGGCCGCGTCCCGGCGGCACCGCCGGCCAGGTGCAGCAGCCGGTCGACGGCGTCGCCCTCGGCCAGGCCGTGCAGCCGCACCGCGGGCGGCTCCGGGAACGCCGCCACGGCGGGCACGTCGTCGACATACACCCCGAGCGGCGGCCGGGCCGAGGCCGCGTCGACCGGCTGGCGGGCCGCCTCCGCCGCCGCCCGGCCGGCCGAGATGATCCGCAGCTCGCGCCCCGCCTCCGGCGGCGGGACCGAGGTGGCCCGCTCGCCGGCGTCCTGCACGCTCAGCCCGGCGGCGGCGAGCGTCGCGATCACCCAGTCCGCCCAGGCCTGGTCGGCCGGCTCGTAGTGCACCACCAGCCGGCCTTCCGGCCCGCCCGGCCGGCGCTGGAAGCGGTCCGCGGTGCGGTGCCGCACGCCGTCGTCGACCGGCGGCAGCCCCCGCACGCCGGGGCCGCCGAGGTGCCAGGCGAGGCGCTCGTAGGCGGCGAGCACCGAGCCGCGCCGGCCCGGCTGCTCGGTCAGCACGGCCAGGGTCTCCTCGTAGGCGTAGGCGTGGTGGTACGGCACCTCGACGGCCCGCCAATACGCGTCGCGCTCCCGCTCGCTCATCCCGGTCGGCAGGTCCGGCATCCGCTCGCGGGCCGCGTGCAGGCCGGCCTCGGCCCGCTCCCGCTCCGCCGGGTCGACCCGCATCGGCACCGGCAGGATCCGCTCCGGGCGGTCCGTGCCGCGCATGGCCCGGCGGGCCTGTGCCGCGCCGTCGATGCTCTTGCCGCCGAGCGTGAAGCAGTTGAGCACGACGTCGGGCAGGTGCGAGACGCACACCAGCGCCAGGTCGCCGAGCCCGGACGGGCTGTCCACGAGGGTGAGGTCGTAGTTGGTCGTCATGTGCCGGCGCAGCGCGTCGAAGAAGAGGCCGCCGCCCTTGGCGTAGAAGGCGTCCCAGTCCATCGCCCCGAGCGAGGGCGTGAACGCCGGATCGTGCCGGCCCGCGGGCAGGTAGTCGATGCCGCCGCCGGGCGGGAAGTGCTCCCACGACAGCCGCAGCGGCCGGGGCGGCTCGTAGGTGCCGGCCCGCTCGAAGCGGCGGATCAGGTCGCTCACCCCGCCGGTCTGCTCCGGCCACGGCTGCCCGGGCTGATCGAGGAAGTGGTCGAAATACTTGTGCAGCCCCGGCGACTCCAGGTCCCAGTCCACGGCGAGCACCCGCCGCCCGTTGGCCGCGAGGATCCATGCGACATTGGCCAGCGCCATCGTGCATCCGGAGCCGCCGGCGAACGAGTAGAACGTCACGATCCGGCCCTCGCGCAGCTTCGGCATTCATCGATCCTGCCCGAGGAACGACCCGTCGCCAACGAACATCGTTCGAATCGGCCGGATTGACGCCTGTCAGTAGTGCCGCGATTACCGCACACTGGAGGCTCATCGATGGGGGTCGAGTCGGGGGTGGGTAAAATGGCGGTGCCGGAGTGGGGTGGCTCCCGCACGAGCGTGTCGATCGTCAGAGGGGTGTTCGCCGTCATCGGCCTGGCCGCCTTCGGGCTCGGCTGGGCCGGGATGTACGAGTACCGGGAGGGCAAGCACCCCCTCGACGTGCTCTACTTCGTCCTGCAGCTCTACGTGCTGGGCTCCGACGCGCTGCAGGACGGCGGCCCGTTCCCGTGGCCGCTGGAGGTCGCCCGCCTGCTGGCCCCGCTGTTCACGCTGCTGACCGTCGTGGAGACCGGCCGCCTGCTGCTGGCCAACGAGGTGCGCCGGTTCCGCTCCCGCACCGCCCGCCGGCACGCGGTGGTGTGCGGCGACACCGCGTTCGCCAAGGCGCTGGCCCGCCAGCTGTTCAACACCGGCCACCGCGTCGTGCAGGTGCGCACGCGGCCGTTCGGCCCGCTGGAGCTGCGTCACCGCCGGATGCTCGGCGTCTGGGGCGACGCGCGCTCGGCGAACGTGCTGCGCGCCGCCGGCCTGCGCCGCGCCCGGTACCTCTACGTGTGCGGCGACGACGACCAGGTCAACCACGCCATCGCGGTCGCGGCCGGCACCGAGCTGCAGCTGCGCCGCACGTCGCCGTGGATCTACGTGCAGGTCAACCGGCAGCAGACCTGCCACCTGTTGCAGGCGCGCCGGCTCGGCGCCGCCGGCACGAACCGGTTCCGGCTGGACTACTTCCACGTCGACGACGTCGCCGCCCGCCGGCTCTACCAGCGCCACCCGCTGCGCCACGCCGGTGAGCGGCCGCTGCGGCTGCTCATCGCCGGCGAGGGCTCGTTCCCGGGGGTGCTGCTCGTGGAGACGGCCCGCTTCTGGCGCGCGGCCGGCGGCGCCCCGGACGGGCTGCACGTCGACATGATCGGCCCGGACGCCGGGCGGACCGTGGCCACGCTCGCCGCCCGCTTCCCGTTCCTGGAGCGGTCCTGCCGCATCCGGGCCCACAACGAGCTGCTCGACACCTGGCTGCCGCGGGTGGCGCGGCCGGCCCGGTACGACCGCATCTACCTGTGCCACCACGACGAGCAGCGGATGCTGGACCTGGCGCTGGAGAGCCCGCACCTGTGGCACGCGGTCACCGAGGCGGTGTTCGTCGCCACGTACCACAGCGCCGCGCTCGCCGACGCGTTCCACGGCGGCGAGCACAACGACCTGCTCGACGAGGTCGACGGGCGGCTGCAGGTCTACCCGATCCTCACCCGCGCGTGTGACGCGCGGCTGATCACCGACGACCTGACGGAGCGGCTCGCGCGGGAGTTCCATCAGCGGTACCTCACCGCCAACGGTGGCGGCGGCACCGCCAGCGGTGTGGAGTGGGCCCGGCTGTCGGAGTCGATGCGCAACGCCAACCGTGCCCAGGTGCAGGGGATCGCGGCCAAGATGCGGGTCCTCGGCTGCGTCATCGCCGTGCGCCACGGCGAGGACGCGATCATCACGGAGGACGAGATCGAGCGGCTGGCCCGGCTCGAGCACGAGCGGTGGTGCGAGGAGCGGGCCGGCCAGGGCTGGCGGCACGGCCCCCGCGACGACCGCCGCCGGCGCCACCCCGACCTGATCGGCTGGGACGCGCTCGGCGAGCGGAGCCGGGAAAAGGCCCGCGACGCGGTCCGCTCGATGTCCGACATGCTGGCCGACGAGGGCTTTACCATCGTTCGGCTGAACGAGCCGGTCGGGATCGCGGCGTAGTGTGACCGGGAGGGGAGAACCATGCGGATCGGGATCACCGGCCACACCAATCTCACCGACGGGGCCGCGGAAGTGATCTACGGCGCGCTGGTGCGCCACCTGCGCGCCTTCGACGGCGCCGAGATCGTCGGCGTCACCTGCCTCGCCGACGGCGCCGACCAGCTCTTCGCCCGCGCGGTGCGCGAGGTCGGCGGCTCCTACGAGGTCGTGCTGCCCGCCCCCGACTACCGCCGTGTGGTCCCGGCCGAGCGCCGCCGCGACTTCGACGCGCTCCTGGCCGGCGCCCGCGTCGTGCTGCCCACCGGCGAGCGCCGCTCGGGCGCGCCGGCGTACGTCGCCGCCAACCGCATCATGCTCGAGCGCGTCGACCGCCTGGTCGCGGTGTGGGACGGCCACGAGCGCGACGACCCGGGCGGCACCTCGGACGTGGTGGCCCTGGCGAGGATCCGCGGCGTCCCGATGACGGTGATCTGGCCGGCCGGCGCCGAACGCACGTGACCGCCCTCCGGCCGGCCCGTCCGCACCCGCAGAAGCTCGAGGTTGGGATCGCACATGCATGAAGACCAGTTGCTGCCCGCCGAGCCGGGGATCCGCGCCATCGCGCGCGAGCTCTACCGGCACGCCAAGGACCTCCCGCTGATCAGCCCGCACGGCCACGTCGACCCGGCGCTGCTCGCCGACGACCGGCCCTTTCCGGACCCGGCCCGGCTCATCGTGGTGCCGGACCACTACATCACCCGGATGCTGGCCAGCCAGGGCATCGCCCCCGCCGCGCTGGGCGTGCCGTCGCTGGACGGCACGCCGGTGGAGACCGACGGGCGCGCGATCTGGCGGCTGCTCGCCGCCAACTGGCACCTGTTGCGCGGCACGCCCTCGCGACTGTGGACCGAGCGGGTGCTCACCGAGGTGTTCGAGGTGCCGGTGGCGCTGGGCCCGCGCACCGCCGACGAGGTCTACGACGCGATCGCCGCGCGGCTGGCCGGCCCCGGCTTCCGGCCCCGGGCGCTGTTCGAGCGGTTCAACATCGAGGTGCTGGCCACCACCGAGTCGCCGCTGGCCGACCTCGGCGCGCACGCCAAGCTCGCCGCCGAGGGCTGGGGCGGCCCGGGCGGCCGGGTGATCACCACGTTCCGCCCCGACGACCTCGTCGACCTCGACTGGCCCGGCTGGGCCGAGCGCGTCGCACAGCTCGGCGCCGGGACGTACACCGAGTTCCTGGACCGCCTGCGGGAGCGCCGCCGCGCGTTCATCGCCGCCGGCGCCACCTCCAGCGACCACGGCCACCCCAGCGCCGCCACGCTCGTCCTGGACGCCGCCGAGGCCGCCGCGCTGTTCGACCGCGCCCTGCGCGGGCGGGCCGAGCCGGGCGACGCCGAGCGCTTCCGCGCGCACATGCTCGTCGAGTTCGCCCGCATGTCCGTCGAGGACGGGCTCGTCATGCAGCTGCACCCGGGCGCGGTGCGCAACCACAACGCCGCCCTCCACGCCCGGCACGGCCGCGACGTCGGCGGCGACATCCCCGGGCCGACCGAGTACGTGCGGGCGCTCAAGCCGCTGCTGGACGAGTTCGGCACCGACCCGCGGTTCCGCATCGTGCTGTACACGCTGGACGAGACGACGTTCACCCGCGAGCTCGCCCCGCTCGCCGGCGGCTACCCGGCGGTCTTCCTCGGCGCGCCCTGGTGGTTCCTGGACAGCCCCGAGGGCCTGCGTCGGTTCCGCGAGGCGGTCACTGAGACCGCCGGCTTCTACAACACCGCCGGGTTCGTCGACGACACCCGCGCGTTCTGCTCGATCCCGGTCCGTCACGACGTGGCCCGCCGCGTCGACGCGGGCTTCCTCGCCCGGCTCGTCGCCGAGCACCGCCTGCCGCTGGACGAGGCCGCGCAGACCATCGCCGACCTCGCCTACCACCTGCCCAAGCGCGTGTACCGGCGTACGGTCCACGATGGAGTCCCGGCGTGACCCGCATCGAGCGCCTGAGCCGGTCCACGGTGGACCGCCTGGACCCCGCCGTCCGCCCGGCGATCCGCCCCGGCGAGACCGGCACCGGCATCCTGCACCTCGGCCTCGGCGCCTTCCACCGCGCGCACCAGGCGGTCTGCACCGAGGACGCGATCGCCCGGGGCGGCGGTGACTGGGCGATCGCCGCGGTCGCGCCCCGCTCCCGGGCCGTGCTCGAGCCACTGCTGGAGCAGGACCTGCTCTACAGCGTGCTGACGCTGGACGGCGAGCGGGTGCGCCCCCGGGTGCTCGGCGTGCACGCTCGGGCGATGCACGCGGCGAGCGACCCGGCCGCCGTCGAGGCCTGCCTCGCCGACCCGGGCATCCGCGTCGTGACGCTGACCGTGACCGAGAAGGCGTACCGCCCCGGCTCCGAGGTGCTCGGCCTGCTGGTGCGCGGGCTGCGCGCCCGGGCCGCCGCCGGCGCGCCGGTGGCGCTCGTCAGCTGCGACAACCTGCCCGGCAACGGCCGCCGGCTGCGCGCCCTGGTCACCGCGGAGCTGGGGGAGTCCGTCGCGGACTTCGTGAGCTTCCCGTCCACCATGGTGGACCGGATCGTGCCCGCCAGCACCGAGGCCACCTTCGCCGTCGCCGAGGCGTCACTCGGCCTGGTCGACCGGGCCGCGGTCGCCGCGGAGCCGTTCAGCCAGTGGGTGATCGAGGACGACTTCCCCGGTGGGCGCCCCGCGTGGGACCTCGCCGGGGCGATCCTCACCGGCGACGTCGCGCCCTGGGAGCGGCTCAAGCTGCGGGTGCTCAACGGCGTGCACTCCGCCCTGGCTTACCTCGGCGCGCTCGCCGGCGCGCCGACCATCGACCGGGCGCTGGCGCTGCCCGGGATGCGCGCGGCCATGGAGGGTCTCATCCGGGACGACATCGCGCCGACGCTGTGCCCGCCCGAGGGGCTCTCGATGCAGCGGTACGGCCGCAGCGTGCTCGAGCGCTTCTCGAACCCGGCCCTGCGCCACCGTACGCTCCAGGTCGCGACGGACGGCACGCAGAAACTCCCGCAGCGGCTGCTGGGCACGATCGCGGACCGGCGGGCGGCCGGCGCCGTGCCGCGGCATGCGACGCTCGTGCTCGCCGCCTGGATGCGCTTCGTGCGCGGCTACGCCGACGACGGCAGCCCGCTGCCGCTGGACGACCCGCTCGCCGACCGGCTGCGGGCCGCCCCGTCGCTGCTGGAGCTCGACGCCGTGTTTCCGCCCGGGTTCGCCGACGACGCGGAGCTGCGCGACCAGCTCGACTCGTGGGGCCGTTCGCTGGAACGCCACGGCGTGCTCGGCACGCTGGAGGCGCTGCGGTGACGGCCACCGCCGCGCCCGCCGGTGGCCGCCGTACCGGGTAAGAATTCGGTCGCCGCCCGCGCGCGGCGCGGCCTAGGCTTTCGGCATGGCCAAGGCGCGGGGCGGTGGGCTGCGACCCGTGCAGGACGTCGTCTCGCGGATCCGCTACGACGCCACCCTCGACGCCGCCCGGTTCCTCGTCGGCTACACCGAGCGCGGCGCCGGCATCCGCGAGACGCCGCTGCTCGCCTTCGTGAGCGGCGGCGACGTGCCGTGGCACCGGGTGCGATACGTCAAGGCCGGCCCGGTCGTCGTCTGGGACCGCCAGGCCCGCGTGGACCTCGTCTTCGGCTCCGGCGACGGGCCGCCCGCCGCACTGGCCGCGCTGAGCGCCGAGGCGCCGCAGCGCACCCCGCCGGCTGTCGTCACCGCCGCCGCCAAGCGCGGCGTGTCGGCGTTCGACGCGGCCGCCTGCCTGCGCTACGACCCGGTGGCCGGGGACTGGGTGCCGGCCGGGCCGTCCCAGCCGACCGCGCCGGTGCACGCCGACGCCGTCCAGGTCGCCACGTTCAACGTGCTCTCCGACGCCTACGACCGCGAGCTGACCTACCCCGAGCGGCGGGTGCCCGCCTGCGTCGAGCTGCTGGCCGGCCTCGGCGCCGACGTGGTCGCGCTGCACGAGGTCACCCACGACCTGTGGGCGGCGCTGCTCGCGGCGCCGTGGGTGCGGGAGCACTACTGGGTCAGCGCCGGGCCCGACCCGGAGGTCGGCTACGGCACGACCCTGCTCGCGCGGTGGCCGCTCGCGATGGAGGTGCACCGGCTCTCGGCGTACAAGCGCCTCGTGCTCGGCCGCACCGAGCTCAACGGCCGGCAGGTCGGCTTCGTCGCCGCCCACCTGACGAGCGACCACACCGAGGGCGCCGAGCAACGCCGGGAGCATCAGCTGCGGGTCATCGCCGAGCGGCTCGGCCGCGGCGACCTCGACGCCGCCGTCGTGCTCACCGACCTCAACGCGGGCGACGACGCCGCGCCCGCCGTGCCCGGCTACGTCGACGTCTGGCGGGCGATGCACCCGCACGACGCCGGGTTCACGTTCGACCCGGCGGTGAACCCGCTCGCCGCCGTCGCCTCCCGCACCGGGCGTGCCGCGCGGCTGGACCGCATCCTGGTCCGCGGCCCGCTGACGCCGGTCGTCGCGGAGCGCTTCGGCGATCGGCCGTTCGCCGAGGACGGCGGCGTGCCCCGGTTCGTCTCCGACCACTTCGGCGTCACCGCGCTGCTGCAGCCGTCGCGTCAGACCGTCGACGCGCCGTCGGTGCACACCTCGGCGCTGGTGGTGCGACCGCCGGAGCGGGTGTGGGCGCCGATCCAGGCCGTCCGCGCGGCGCACGACCCGGCGCACCGGCGCTGGATGCCGCACATCAACCTTGTCTACGGATTCGTGCCGGAGGCCGAGTTCGAGGCGGCCGCGCGGGTGGCCGCCGCGGCGGTGGAGGGCCTGGGCCCGATCCGGATCCGGCTGGCGACATTGCGGCGCTTCGAGCACCGCGGCAGCACCACCGTGTGGCTGGAGCCGGAGACCACGCCGCCGGGTGCGCTGCGGCGCCTGCAGGCCGCGCTCGCCGCGCGGTTTCCCGGGTGTACCGAGCAGGACACCCGCGGCGCGCACGGGTTCACGCCGCACCTGACGGTCGCGAAGCTCACCGGGTCACCGGAGCGGATCGCGGAGCGGGTCGCCGCCCTGCAACGCGACTGGCGCCCGGTCGAGTTCACCGTGACCGCCGCCGACCTGATCAGCCGCCGTGGCGACGAGCCGTTCGCGGTGCGCCGCAGCGTGCCGTTCGCGACCGGCCACGACGCGGCCCGGCTCCTCGTCGCCGACGCCGCCGCGGCGGTGCGGCCCGGCTCCCAGGTGCACGTGATCGGCTCGGTCCGCCTGGGCCTGGACACCTCGGCCATCCCGGGCACGGACCTCGACCTGGTGTGGGCCACCCCGCGCCCCGCGACCGGCGACCCGCTGGGCGAGCTCGCCGCGGCGCTGCCCGGGGCGCGCCGGGCCGGGACCGTGGTGCCGGTCCTGCGGGCCACCGTCGCCGGGGTCAGCGTCGACGTGCAGCACGTCGCCGTCGCCGACGTCGACCGCCTCGACCCGGCCGATCCGGCGCTGGACGACGCCGCCCAGCGCGCGGTGCTGGCCGTCCGCGACGCCGACGCGCTGCTGGAGGGGCTCGACCCGGCCGCGTTCCGGGCGCTGCTGTCCCGCGTCCGCGCCTGGTCCCGCGAGCGGGAGCTCGACGGCGCCGCGTGGGGCCTGGTCGGCGGCTTCACCTGGGCCGTGCTCACCGCCGAGGCCCTGCGGCACAACGCGGCCGGCCCTGAAGGCCTTGAGGGCCTTGACGGCATGGACGGGTTCCTGCGCCACTGCGCCGGCCACCCGCGCCGGCCGCGGGCGGGGGACCGGCACGCGTACTGGCCGGTGTACTCGCCGACGCCGCCCGGGGTGAACACGACCCGCACGTTGACCCGATCGACGGCCGCGCTCGTCGCCGCCGCGCTGCGGGGCGACCCGCCGCCGGCCCGCCACGAGCGCGTGGTCGAGCTGCCGCCCGACGACGATCTCGACGGCCGGATCCTTGGGCTGATCCTGGCGCTGGAGCACGCCGGCGCCCGGGTCCGCCCGTATCCGCGCCGCCGCGCCCTGGGCCTCGACGGCGGCGACCCCGCGGCGATCGGGGCCGCGCTGGCGGACCTCGCGCCGCATGGCACCCGGGTGAGCGGGCGGGGCACCGCGG